>JBLNHB010000214.1:0-3587 GCA_050268805.1 bacterium
TCCTCCCGGACAGCCCATGGTCCTTTAACTGTAATACTTATAGAAGAATTTAATCTCAAAATTAAGAATGTTATATCATAGTCCGTGCTGCGATTGAAAGATGAGCAGTGGGAACGGATACGAGACCACTTTCCGAAAGAGAACATTCCTGATCATCGTCCTGGGAGCAAGCCCATGCCGACGCGTTCCGTATTGGAGGCGGTTCTGTGGATACTGAACACGCGGGCTCAGTGGCACATGCTTCCACAGTGTTATCCGAACTACAGGACGGTTCATCGCCATTTTCAGCACTGGTGTCGAAATGCAACTCTCTCCCGTCGTACTCCTCACAATGATCGGTAAGTCATTGGTGCGAGTTTACGTGGTCGCCAAACAAAAAAATCATTGTTGAAATATGAAGGAACGCAGAGTATGTACGAGGGCGGGATTTTCATACCGCGGCTCGGCAAAGAACGGGATTCTGAAAAAGCCCGTCACATGAAAAAAGGAGAGAGCATATGAAGAAGAGACTCATGTCGAAGAGCTTGCTCGTCGTCCTCCTGGGTGTAGTGTTGCTCGTTATCGGATGTGCTCCCTCTATGTATTACAAGGTAACGGATCCGGTAACGGGAAGCGTGTATTACACCGAAGAAGTGCAGCGCGAAAAGGGAGGAGCCGCGACATTTAAGGATGCTCGTTCCGGATCTGTAGTCACTATCCAGAATTCCGAAATAAAGGAAATCAGTGAAAAAGAATTCGACGTAGGGCGCTACGCGCCGGCTGCGAAACCGGCCGCTGCGCCAGCTGCTGCTCCGACCCAGACACCGGCTGCAGAATCCATGAAGGCCCCGGCTCCTGAAAAGGAAGCTGCTCCTGCGGCAGGGTCCATGAAGGAGACGGCTCCTGAGGAGAAAACGGCTCCCTCAGAAGAGTCAAAATAGCGGCGTCAATCATAACAACAGTGACTAAGGGCCGGGTTGGTGGTTGGGGTTTAGGGGTTCTTCTTCGAAGAACCAAAACTAGAAACCAACCACTATCCACCGCCCTTAGTCAACGTATTGATCTTGTGCGCGAGGCAGCCGGCGCCGAAGCCGTTGTCGATGTTCATCACCGCGATGCCGGGAACACACGAGTTGAGCATGGCAAAGAGCGCGGTAAGGCCGCCAAGACTCGTTCCATATCCCGTGGAGGTCGGAACGGCGATGATCGGCCTGTCGGTCATGCCGCCCACAACAGAGGGAAGCGCTCCTTCCATTCCGGCCACGACAATAATGACACTCGCATCCCTCAACTGCTCGGAGCTTCCCATGAGCCGGTGGAGGCCAGCCACACCGACATCGTAGACCGAGGTCACTTTGCTTCCGAGAAAGGAAGCCGTAACCGCAGCCTCTTCAGCCACAGGGATATCGGATGTGCCAGCAGTGAGCACGAGCACCTTCCCCTTCTGTTCTTTTGAACCACCCACCGAAATCATGCCTGATGCGGGATGAAAGGCAGCGCCCTTCATCTTGAGTCTCGCATAGATATTTTTTGACGCCTTGGTGATGAGAAACCTCTTGCTCTTCCGGTGCATGGACCGGGCTATCTTCACCACCTGGGCGTCGGTCTTCCCCGATGCGAAGATGACCTCGGGGATTCCCTGCCTGATGTGGCGATGGTGATCCACTTTCGCGAAGCTCATCTCTTCATACGGCAAGTGCTTTAAGGCTTGGAGGGCTTGGTCAAGAGACGCTGTTCCATCCTTGACCGATGAGAGGATCTCTTTCAGATGGGCGTTGTCCATGATCCGTCAGGCAGAGTAGAATTCCGACTTGAGCGACCTCGTCATGAGCTCCTGCACCGCTTCCCGGGGGTTCTTATCGCGATGGAGCACGAAATAGACCTGATCGACAATTGGCATGTCGACTCCGTGGCGCTTCGCGAGGTCAAAAGCCGAAACTGAAGTCTCCACTCCCTCGGCAATGCTTCTCGTGGAGCCGACGATTTCTGCTAATCTCATGCCCTGGCCGAGTTTGATGCCGACGGAATAATTCCGGGAGAGAGCTCCGGTACAGGTCAGAACGAGGTCGCCGATGCCGCTCAGGCCCGCAAATGTCTTCGGGTCGGCTCCCATCTTTACGCCGAGACGGGCGATCTCGGCAATACCCCGCGTGATCAGGGCTGCCCGCGCATTGAACCCGAGGGAGAGCCCGTCACAGATACCCGAAGCAATGGCGATAACATTCTTGAGGGCCCCGCCAATTTCAACACCCTTGATATCGTCATGGGTATAGACCCGAAACGTATCGGTCGTGAATATTTCCTGAAGGAGGCGGCCTGCCTCCTTGTCCCTCGTGGCGAGCGTGACGGCGGTCGGAAGATTGCGGACCACTTCCTTGGCAAAGCTCGGACCCGAAAGGACAGCGATCCTGTTTGCGCAGAGTTCACCCAGTATTTCCGAGACTGTCTTGAGCGATCCCTTCTCGATCCCCTTGGTTGCGCTGACGATAACGGCATCCTCTTTCAAGAGGGAACTCGCCTGTTTGAATACACCCCTCACAAACTGGGTGGGCACGACGCAGACAACAAAGCGCGCCGCGGGAAGACAATCATCAAAGGAATTCGTTACCGAGAGGTTATCCGGCAGGACAACGTCAGGCATGAACACATGGTTTACCCTTTTTTCGCGGATCGACTGCACAACCTCCTTTTCAAACGCCCAGAGGGTCACCGGATAACCCTTCTTAGAGAGGAGGGCCGCAATCGCGGTACCCCAGCTCCCGGCCCCTATGACTGTTATATGATTCATAGCATTGTATGAAGGCGCAAGAATGCCTTCAGTGCTTTTCCCCGGCCTTCTCTATCTTTGCCCAGGTATCTTTCAGGGTGACTGTCCTGTTGAATACGATTGTTTCAGCGGTCGAATCCGGATCAACGCAGAAATAGCCAAGCCTGAGGAACTGATACGTGCTTCCGTGCCGGGCCCCTTTCACACTCGGTTCCACGCGGCAGGAGGCCAGAACCTCGAGGGACTTCGGATTCATGAATGCCGTGAAATCAGCGCCTTCTTCATTATCGGGATCTGGCCTCGTGAACAGGGAATCATAGAGCCGGACCTCAGCTGTAAGGGAATGCTCCGCAGACACCCAGTGGAGGGTCCCTTTCACCGTGCGGTCGGCTTTTGCCATCCCGCTCCTTGTTTCAGGGTCGTAGGTGCAGCGGAGCTCGGTCACTTCGCCTGTTTTCGGATCTTTTACCGCTCGTTCGCACTTGATGATGTACGCGTGCTTCAACCGCACTTCCCTGCCAGGGGCGAGCCGGAAGAATTTCTTGGGAGGATCTTCACGAAAATCATCCTGTTCGATATATATCTCCCGTGAGAAGGGGATTTTCCGCGAACCCATACCAGGGTCCTCGGGATTGTTTTCAGCGTCAACCATCTCGGCCGTGCCCTCCGGATAGTTCTCGATGACGACTTTGAGCGGCCTGAGGACCGCCATGACCCGGGGAGCACGCTTGTTGAGGTCCTCACGAAGGCAGTGCTCGAGGAGCGCGATTTCGACGACGCTGTTGCTCTTGGCCACGCCGATGCGGTCGCAAAAGGTCCGTATCGCCTCCGGGGTGTATCC
>JBLNHB010000215.1:0-5787 GCA_050268805.1 bacterium
GCCTTGTCGAGCTTTGAGCCGGGGTCTTCGCCGGCAACAACATAATCCGTTTTTTGGGATACCGAGCCAGCGGCGTGGCCACCGTTTTTCTCGATCAAATCCTCAACTTGTTTACGGGATACCGGCAGCGTACCGGTGATCACGAAGGTCATGCCGTCGAGAGGGCCTTTCTCCTTCAAGCCTCTTTCGTAATCGGGATTCGTAATCTTGACACCCATGGATTTCAGTTCTTTGAGGGTTTTGATATTCTTCTCGTCGTTGAAAAACTCGGATACGGATTCAGCTATTTTCTCTCCCATCTGCTTAATTTCCTTGAGTCGCGAGGGCCTCACATGGTAGAGGTCTTCCATGCTCCTGAAATTCTTTGCCAGGAGTTTCGCCACATATTCTCCGACATGCCAGATGCCGAGGGCATAGGTGAAGCGGCTGAGGGTCGTTCTCTTGCTTGCCTCGATCGCCTTGATGAGATTGTCAGCCGATTTCTCGGCGAACCTTGGAAGATTCAGGATGTCTTTCTTCTGAAGGCGGTAGAGGTCCGTGAATGTCTTGATGAGGCCGTGCTGGTAGAGGAGCTCGACATTCTTTTCTCCCAAACCCTCGATATCCATTGCTCCTCGCGAGGCGAAGTGGCGTATCTTCTCCTGCACCTGGGCAGGACAGTTGAGCCCGACGCAGCGGACGGCGACCTCTCCTTCTTCCCGCACGATATCAGAACCGCACTCGGGACAGATTTTAGGAACGCCAAATTTTTTCTCGCGTCCGGTCCTCGTTTCCTTGACCACCATCACCACATGGGGAATGACCTCGCCGGCGCGCTCAACGACGACCGTATCACCGACCAGGATGTCCTTTCGGTCTATCTCATCCCAGTTATGAAGTGTGGTACGGGATACCGTCACACCGCCAATCCTCACCGGGTCGAGCAGAGCAACGGGCGTTATCACGCCGGTCCTCCCAACGCTTGGAATGATCTCCCTGATCTTTGTCGTCCCTTGGTGAGCCTGGAATTTGTAAGCCGTTGCCCAGCGCGGTTCCCGCGTCTTTGTTCCAAGCTTTTCCTGGAGGCCGGCGTCATTCACTTTTACCACAGCACCATCGATCTCGAAGGGAAATTTCTCCCGTTGTTCCTCAATCGCCCTGACGGCATCGAGGACTTCCCCTATGCCGTGGGCCGTTTGTACCTCGGGAACAGGGAACTGGTGCTTCTTGAGCCATTCCATGAACTCCATATGGGATTTGAAATGTATCCCTTTGGCGTCGCCGAGACCATAGCATGCCATGTGGAGTTTGCGCGATGCGGTGATCGATGAGTCGAGCTGCCGCACCGAGCCGGCTGCTGCATTCCTCGGGTTCGCAAAGAGCGGCTCTTCTGTCTTTTCCCTCTCCCTGTTGAGTTGATTGAAATCGGCAAGGTTCATATATACCTCGCCCCGAATGTCAATTTTATCCGGGAGCGGACCCTCCCCGGATATCTTCACGGGTATCGATTTGATTGTCCTGATGTTCACGGTCACGTCTTCGCCGGTGTACCCGTCACCGCGGGTGGATGCAGTTGTTAGGACGGCGTTCAGATAGGTGAGTTCAATGGCAAGTCCGTCATATTTCGGCTCGACGGTATAGGTGATCTCACTGTCACTGCCGAGGAACCGTTTTATCCTCTTGTCGAAATCGATGAGGTCTTCCTGCGAAAAGGCGTTCCCGAGGGAGAGCATCGGTTGCCGGTGGACGACTTTCTCGAACTTGTCGAGCGGCGGGGCGCCGATCCGCCGAGTCGGTGATTCGGGAAGGACATATCCGGTCTCCTCTTCGAGTTTCTGCAGTTCCCTGAAGAGGGAGTCGTACTCCTCATCGGAGATGACCGGGGAATCGAGGACATAGTACCGGTAGTTGTGCTCGTTGATGTTCTTGACCAGTTTTTCGATCCTGTGACGGATCTGTCCCGGTACCGCCTTTGCCATAGCTCAATTATAGAACAATCAAAGCTGCGAGAAAAGTTCTCCGGGAGGAGGGCAGCCCGATGCCTGGGGTCCGGCATCGGGCATGAGGGGATTATAAGGGGCTCTTGAGGGTTGCTAACAACAATGGACTCCGGAACAGATCGGACAGGAGTCCTGTTCAATGATCACATTATCGTTCTTCAGGAGCAGAAGCTGGCGCTTGATGTCATGATTCGGAGCGAACATGATCGCCATATCCTTGTCCACCACATCATACGTCCCGCAGTTGGTGCAGTGAAAAATAAAGGAGTTCCTCGTCATGCTTGCGCAATGAGCGCAGATATCCGGTGCAGTTGAGGAGTCACGGCAGATCGGCAAGAAGTCTTCTTTGCAGACTGAGCATCTCATCGCTTCCTCCTTCCTTCACCACCGGCAGAAGAGCATTTGCAGGTGACGATCACGAATCTTCTTGCTAATGTATAAGCATATTTCGTACCAGTGTCCATTTCCGCATTTTTTTTGGAGTAATGAGCGATATGCTATGAAAAAATCGAGAAAACAAAGAGTTATCCAGTCCCTTTTTTTCTTTCTTATTCGGCTTATTTTTCTGTGAGCTTCAGGAGGAAATGAGTTGCCCAATAAGGGCACCCTTTACCACACCCATGACACAATCTGTCAACACAGGGGTTCCCAAAATCGGTATGGGGAATTAATCGAGGGGATGCTGAAAGAGCGACAAGGGGTTCACGGACAGGTCTCTGTATTTCACCGACAGGTGGAGGTGGGGGCCGGTTGAACGTCCCGATGAGCCGATGAGACCGATGATCTCTCCCTTTTGAATCATCTGGCCTTCGGTCACGAGCCTCTGCTGGAGATGCATATAGACGGAAAATATTCCCTCTCCATGGTCAATCATGACGGTATTGCCGCCGAAGAATTCATCATCGGAGAGGACGACCTTTCCTGCATTGATGCTCCTCACCGGCGTGCCCTCGGCCCCCCGGTAATCAATGCCCCGGTGCATGCTCTCTTTGTGGTTGTTGATGATCCGCAGGAGACCGAATTCCGTTGATATCTCCTCGTCAACGGGATTGATGAATCTGCCGTCCCATATTTTGTCGGTGGCGATCTCCCAGAAAGATTTCATTCGCTCCCTCTCCCGGTCTGCGCGTTGTTCATCCTCAGGCGAGAGGGTGACCTTGTCTTCCGGGAGGCTGAGGTGGATTTTTTTTACCTTGACCGGGAGGACCTTCAGGATGCGCTTCTTCGTTCTGCCGTCATGAACGATCGTCAGGGTGTATTTCCCTGCCGGCTGCTCAAGTCCGATGAACGCGAGGGAGAAAGCCATACCATCCTGGTTCCGGTGAAAGATGAGATCCCGGGCACCGATTGTCCCGGATGGCAGGGCGGAACTCCCTCCCCGGACGGTAATGAGCAGGGCATCGCCCTGCCGGATTTTTTCGGGTCGGACAGAAACAGTATAGTCGCCGTGCGAGCTGAGAGGGGCAGTGACCGAAAAGATCAGCGCAAGCAGCAAGGAACGAATCATGTTTAACCGTACCATTCCTCGCAGATTGATTGCAAGCGGCGCCTCAGCCGTTGATTATTTGAAATTGATTGATTACAATGACGGGGTCTGGATGGTGCCGGTTTTTTCACAGTCCAAGGGGGAAAATCATGGAACTTGATGTGCGTCTGAATGCTGAGTCAATGTCAATCCCGATCGGGAATCCCTACCGTGTTGATCTGGATTCCCTCAGCGGACAGATACAAGACTTTGCGCATGCCAGAAAAGTCTCTCTGGACGGCATTGATCTGAAAGGGCTGATTCCCCAGATGATCAAGGGCATTGCGGGATGCGAAAAGGGGTGTCCTGCAAACGCGAAAAGTCTCGTGAGTCAGGGGTTCAAGAATTTCAATTTGCTGTATATCGAGGGCGGTATCCTCTCGGCGAAGGTGACGACCGTGAACGGGACCACGCTTGAGTTGAAGCTGTTTCCGGAATTTTGATCCGGTCTCCATACGTTTATTGTTCCTTAAGACGTCTTGCCCTTGAGAACTTTCAGAGCCTCCTGAGCAGCGGCCCTCACACTATCACTCGCGTCATCGAGTGCCTTTTCAAGGTAGGGCAGAGCACGCCGGTCGCCGAGCTGTCCAAGAGAGCGGGCAGCGCTCTTCCGCACGATGTCGGCCTCATCCCCCAGGGATCGTATGAGCGCATCGAAGGCATCGAGCGCCTTGATCATGCCGAGAGCCTTGACTGAGCTCTTCCGTACCCATTTGTTATGGTCACTGAGAAGCTTGATGAGCGCTCCGCTCGCTCCTGACAACCCGATTTCTCCCAGAGAATATGCCGCTTCACTCCGCACAAGAGCATTCTGGTCAGAGAGCGCCTCCATAACGTACGAGCCGGGCCGTGGGTCGCCCAACTTCCCGAGTTCCGTGGCCGCGTTCTTCTTTTCGATCACATTCCCCGATCTCATCATTTTCACCAGCTCGTGAAATTCTCTCGACAGATAAATCCTCCCGAAAAAGTCAGTTGCAATCGTGAAGACAAGGCTCTTACAGGTGCCGTTCGATCGTCCCCTTTACTTCGGCGAAAGCATGTTCATACTGCTGCGGTTTTCTGCCGAAACAGATACCGAGACTTTCAAAGAGCGCCAGCTCCTTTACATCCACCTCTCTTCGCTGGATCGCCTCGGAGGTCTGCATATAGTTGATCGTGCCGCCGTCGACATTCACAACGGTATTTGCGGTTTTTCCGCTCAGGAGGAGGAGCACTGCGGCGGCGCCTGCCTTGTATCCGAAATTGACGTCAAAGGCTGAAGAGCCTCCGGAGCGGACGAGATGGCCGGGGGTCACCTCACGCACTTCCGGGATCTCATAGACTCCCGGGGCAAACATGCCGGTTCTTTTCATGAACTCTTTGACATCAGGATCGGTCTTGAGGCGCTTCTCAAGCTGCTGCCGCACATATCTTCCCGCGCCCGCGAGCTTCTTGTGGCCGAAGGCGTCGATGCCTGCTGATTCATCGTAGAGGAGTTCGCCGCTGGCTGTCTTCATTCCCTCAGCGACAACGACGATGTAGGTGCCCGCCTTTACGTCGCTCCTGATCACCCGGTTGAAGTAGGTGGTCTTCATGTGTTCGTATACAACGTCGAAATCAACAGGCACTTCCGGTATCAGGATGCAGTCCGCCTCGGCCCCGATGCCTCCCCGGAGCGCCGTGTGGCCCACATACCGTCCGAATACTTCGATCACGAGTACGCGGTTGTGGCTCATCCCGGTGGTCTTCAGATCGCGGGTCAAGACAGCGATTCTGTTTATCGAGGAGTCACCGCCCACACTGTAGGGCTGGAGGTCAAGGTCCATGGTCTTCGGCACATGAATGCAGGGAATGCCCCGGGAAGCGAGGTCCACCACCACGCTTCCGGTATCGTCACCGCCGCTGATGATGAGGGCGCCGATGTTAAATTTGTTGAGGCCCTCTTTGATGCGGTCGTATTTTTTATCATCCTTAATCTTGCTTATTTTCACCCGTGAATGTCCGGCCTCGGAACCGGCGAGGGAAGCCTCGATCTTGCTGACCCGCTCGGCATTGAGCACGACCACATCCTCGAGGTCGACGAGGTTATAGAGTCCGGCGTACCCGTTTGGGATCACCACGGATTCGATCCCATGGGCGTAGGCCTCACGCGCGACTCCCTTAATGACCGCGTTGAGCCCGCCGCAATCGCCGCCGCTCGTAATCACTCCGATTCTTTTGATTGGTGCCATGCAATCCTCCTTCTCAATGGTTTCCTCAGCAAGATTACTCCTGAACAGCAGAGGGGAGAAAGGAACCGTGAAC
>JBLNHB010000216.1:0-3846 GCA_050268805.1 bacterium
CCGCAGAAGAACTTATTGAAACTCTTCGGTTTGACACAGAACTCCGTTGTCTCATTGCGGAAAAGATGAACGTGGCTGAAGATGATCTTGCAGTAATCCTCGGAAGGCCCCTGATGCAGACCATGAAGATGTTTGGCTACAAAGTGGAGAGAGATGAGAACGGGGTCTATTGTTTGGTGTTGCAGGAAGAATAGGCTCATGGGAAGAGCGGGCGCAGGGAGAAGGATTCTAAGATTTTGGCCGGCCTCTCGATCCCTTCCGCGCAGGGAGCTTGAGTAATTCCTTCATCCTCTTCACCTCTGCTCCGAGGTCGGAGAGCTTCTTTTCCATTGATTCATAGCCGCGATCAAGGTGATAGACTCGATCAATAATGGTCTCCCCCCTGGCAGAGAGGCCGGCTATGATGAGCGAGGCGCTTGCCCTGAGGTCTGTTGCCATGACCGGGGCACCAGTCAGTGATTTCGTGCCTTTTATGGTGGCAGCAGAGCCCTCAACAGTAATATCCGCGCCGAACCGCCTGAGTTCAGCAACATGCATGAAGCGATTTTCGAAGATAGTTTCTTTGATAACGCTGGTACCTTTTGCAACTGCCATGAGGGCCATGAACTGAGCCTGCATGTCTGTCGGGAAGCCCGGATAGGGCATGGTCTTGATGTTCTGTGAAACAGGACGTGATGACATCCTCACTCTCAGTCCGTCGGCGACATATTCACAGGTGACACCTGTCTCCTCGAGCTTCTGGATGATGGCATCGAGGTGATCAGACCGGCAATTCTTGAGGAGAACATCGCCGTTGGTTATGGCGGCTGCGATCATAAATGTCCCTGCTTCGATGCGGTCAGGGATAACCGTGTAATTGAGCGGCCTGAGGTCCTTCACCCCTTCGACCTCGATAATGCTTTCACCAGCGCCGTCGATCTGAGCCCCCATGGAGATGAGCGCCTTTGCCAGATCAACGACCTCGGGTTCGCGGGCTGCGTTCTCGATTCTTGTCCCCCCCTTCGCGAGGGCGGCAGCCATGAGAATGTTTTCGGTTCCCGTTACCGTCGGGGTGTCGAAATAGACCGTCGTACCTTTCAGATGTCTTGCTTTTGCGAAGACATATCCCTTCTCAAGGGAAATTGATGCACCCATTTTTTCGAGTGCCATGAGATGGAGATTGATGGGCCGTGCACCGATAGCACATCCTCCGGGGAGAGATACCCTGGCCTTCCCGAGACGTGCGAGCAACGGACCGAGGACGACAACGGACGCCCGCATGGTTTTCACCAGTTCGTACGGCGCTTCGTATCCTTTCAGGCCGGTAGAATCCACCTGGGCTGAGGAACTCTCGATCTTGACCTTAGCGCCGAGGTTTTCGATGAGGGACTTCATGGTTTTGATATCTCTCAGGAGCGGAACATTGTAGATGGCATGCTTTCCCGGGGCGAGAATGGTTGCAGCGATGATAGGAAGCGCGGCATTTTTCGCACCGCTTATGGTGACAGAGCCCTTGAGTTTTTTACCGCCTCTGATAATGAGCTTGTCCATGGATTCGGGGACCTTTCACTCTATTCAGAGTGACAGATTCTACATTATTGATTGAGCATATCATTATATCAATGCCGGTAACCTTTTTCCACAAATATGTGCCTGCCGAAAGTATATGCTATTATATTTCATGGAAGTCATTACCTGCCATCTCAATGCTGATTTTGACTGCCTTTCTTCCATGATCGGAGCCAAGAAGCTCTACCCTTCCGCGATGATCGTTTTCCCGGGTTCGCAGGAGAGAAAAGTGAGGGAGTTTCTTGAGGTCTATCCTGTCGATATCATGAAGGTCAAGGATATCAATCTGAAGGATGTAAGCAAGCTCATCATTGTCGACACCAAAAAGCCGGAGAGGATAGGGATGTTCAAGGACATCCTCAGCAGAATCGGCACCCGGAATGTCCTCATTTATGATCACCATCCCTTTGCTGAAGGAGAGATTCGGGGAGGAGCTGAGGTGGTTGAAAATGTGGGAGCAACGGCAACCATCCTCATCGAGTATATCATGGAAAAGAAAATCCCCCTCGACCCGATGGAAGCAACGATGCTGTGTCTCGGCATCTATGAAGAAACAGGGTCCATGCGCTACCCCTCAACAACCGATCGTGATCTCATGGCTGTTGCCTATCTCCTGAAACGGGGCGCAAACCTGAACATCATCTCCGAGTTCATCAAGGCGGAGTTGAGCAGGGAAGAGCTTGATCTCCTGAATGAGTTGGTCGACTCTTCGAAAACCATTGTTGTTCACGGGATACGGGTTGCGCTCTGTAAAGCGGAGCGGGAGGAATATCTCGGCGATATAGCACATCTCGCCCACAGGATCATCGATATGGAGGATATTGATGCTGTGATCCTGATGCTCGATATGGAGGGGAAGGTCGTTCTCATCGGCCGAAGCAGGGTCCCGGAGCTGAACATGGCTGATTTGCTCAAGGGGTTCGGGGGCGGGGGGCATGCCTTTGCAGCATCGGCCACCGTAAAGGAGAAGCCCCTCGAGATTCTTGAGGATGAGCTGCTCGAGGGAATCAAGTCCATCGTGCGACCTCTCAAAATCGCTTCTGACATCATGACCCATCATGTGATCACTATTCCCCGGGATGCAAAAATCAAAGAGGCGGAAACAATGATGACGAAATACGGGGTGAATGTTCTGCCGGTCGTGGGAGAAGAGCGCTATATCGGGCTTCTGTCGAGGGAGATCGTGGAAAAAGCGCTGTTTCACGGGTTTCACAAGAGTAGGGTTGAGGATTTCACCACCACCGATGCTGAAGTCGCCTCATCGGAGGATTCCATCAGAGTGATCGAGGCAAAAATGATCGAGCAGAACCAACGGTTTTTACCGGTCCTGAAAGAGGAGAAAATCATTGGCGCGATTACGAGAACCGATCTCCTGAGGAGTCTCTATGAAGATTTTCTCAAGAGGAGCAGAATTGGGCGGGAAGATCTCTCCCTGAGGTCGGCTGTGGGTAGAAACATCAGGAGTCTCATGGAAGAGCGGTTTCCCCGGTCGGTCACCGAGATCCTGAGAAGGGCCGGCGAAATAGCGGGATCACTCGGGTTTGTAGCTTTCCTCGTGGGCGGGACCGTTCGGGATCTGCTGATGGGAAGCAGAAACCTGGATATCGACATCGTTGTTGAAGGCGACGGTGTTACGTTCGCACATGAACTTACCAGGGAGTTTGGTGCCCGCGTAAAGACCCATGAGCGGTTTTCAACGGCGAAAATCACCTTCCCGGCACGAGAGGATCTCGAAAAAGAATTGGCGATCGATATAGCAACAGCGAGGACAGAATACTATGAGAGACCAGCGGCGCTCCCGAAAGTCGAAATGTCATCCATTAAGAAAGATCTGTACCGCAGGGATTTTACCATCAATACCCTCGCTGTTGAGCTCAACCCGGATGGCTATGGAAGACTCATTGATTTCTTCGGCGGGCAGCGGGATATCAAGGAGAGGATCATCCGGGTATTGCACAATCTGAGCTTTATTGAGGACCCCACGAGGGCGTTCAGGGCGGTGCGGTTCTCAGAAAGGTTTGGATTCAGGATCAGCAAGCATACGGTGAATCTCATGCGATCGGCGCTCAAACTCAACCTGTTCGATCGTCTCTCAGGATCACGGCTCTATGACGAGCTGCTTCTTACGTTTGACGAAACCGAGCCGGTGAAGGCGCTGAAAAGGCTCTCAACGTACGCCCTGCTTGAGGTTATCCATCCGAATCTTCAATTTTCCGAAAAAATCGAAGAATCGCTCAGTGCCGTCCATGAGATCTTTGCCTGGTATTCCCTCCTCTTCACGGAAGAGAGGCCGAAAAG
>JBLNHB010000217.1:0-10387 GCA_050268805.1 bacterium
AGGACTTGAAGACAAAGTGGGGGATGTCTTTTTCTCGGATAATGAAGCTGAAGCCCGGCGAGACCGTGGTGTTTTCGTACATTGTTTTCAAGTCCCGGGCACATCGCGATCGCGTTAATGCAAAAGTAATGAAAGAGATGGAAAAGATGGGCAGCATGAAGGAGATGCCCTTCGACGTCAAACGCATGGTCTACGGCGGATTCAATGTCCTGGTCGACGTATAGCGCCGCGCGGTCTTTTATCGGCGGATGGGCAAGTCAGCCAAATAGACCCCTAACCCAGATGTGCACCATTCTCAAGCGGCAAATGCAGGCTTGACAGCGCATTAATACGTGATACAATTTGCATAGGGGGATATCTCTCAAAAAGCACTCAATAGGGCAGGACACGCCAATGAAGTTATGTTAACGATCATGCTCACCGGAGGGTAGGGGACTCTCCCAATTTACAAAGAAAAGACTTTTCTACAGACTCGTTGGGCAGTTACGGAAAAAAGGAGGAAGATGGTTATGGCAACTACTATGGAAATTAACGCGGACGCAACAGGCTTTGTGATTCGGGGCTACGATCCGGTTGCGTACTTTACTGAGGGACGCCCAGTCCCAGGCCGCGCCGATCTGTCGGCGGAATACAAAGGCGGTACGTATCTTTTCGCAAACGCTGCTAACCGTAATGCGTTTAAAGCGAATCCAGAGAAGTACGTGCCTCAGTACGGCGGCTACTGCGCCTATGGCGTCGCCGTGGGAAAGAAGTTCGACATCGACCCATCATCGTGGCGCATCGTGGACGGAAAACTCTATTTCAACCTGAATCCGGTGATTCTTGAGAAATGGAGCGCAGATACGAAGGGGTATATCCACAAGTCCGAAGAGAATTGGCCAAAGATTCGTGGGAAGGCTCAGTCGGAGTTATGATTTCTCATGGACGGGGCGATAGGTCAACACGGACATCAAGAGTTAACTCATAATTACGTAGCTGCCCAACGAGATGCACAGGAGGGAAGCTGCGGAAGGTCAGGATTCCGCAGTTTCTTCGATCACCGTCCGAACATACACTAAGGGACGAAGAGTGAGGGAGGTGATAAGAAAAAGGTGGATCAAATGCAGTGCGACGGAGGAGACCCAAAGGGATAAGGAACGGTGATGGGTGATTAAAAAGAACTTAGGAGGCGCCCATCGATTGTGTACCCCAAGAAGGACCATTACAGTGAGGGAGGAGTAAAATGAACAAGAAGATATTCATATCAATTTTGACTGCAATCGTGCTGATGATCTCGGGAGTCTCGGTCTTTGCCTCGCAGGATGTCGGCGCTGTGTACGCCATGACCAATGCCGCTGATGGAAACGAGATCATCATTTTTGACCGAAATGCACAGGGTATGTTGACTGAAATTGGTTCAGTTCCGACAGGCGGAGATGGGTCGGGCGGAGGGCTTGATCCGCTCGGTTCGCAAAGTTCTCTTGTTCTCAGCCAGGACAAGAGATGGTTATTGGCCGTCAATGCAGGGAGCAATGAAATCTCAGTCTTCAAGGTTCTACCAGAGGGCCTGTCTTTGGATGATGTCATCGGTTCAGGAGGAGATTTTCCCGTAAGCGCGGCAATGTATCACAACCTTGTATACGTGTTAAATACCGGATCTTCGCCGAACATTACGGGATTCACTTTGAGCCATGCGGGAGAACTGACCCCTATCACAAATTCTACCCGGTCGCTGGGCTCCGGGGCTTTTGCGCAGGTTGGATTCGACCCCCAGGGAGGAAATCTGGTCGTGACAGATAGGGGAGAGCACGAAATTCTCGTATTCTCACTCGAGAAGGATGGCACGCCAGGTGCAGCCCCGGTAACTACTCCGTCGAGCGGGCTCGGCCCCTTTGGCTTCATCTTCGACGAGCGGGGGCACCTGCTGGTCGCTGAAGCAGGCAGCGGAGCAGTTTCATCTTATAGTATTCTGCCAGATGGTACCTTGCAGGTGATAAGTCCTTCGGTGGCCAATGGCCAAGCAGCTACCTGCTGGATATCGGGAAACAAGCGCGGAGACGTCTTTACTTCCAACACCGGCAGCGGCACCATTTCCGCTTATAAGCTCACTGCCGGAAATGGGAAGCTCGTTCTTCGTGACCCCACTGCCGGCTCAGCCAACAGGCCCATTGATCAGGCTGTCACTGTGAACGGCAGGTTCCTGTATGCTTCGGACCCTGGCAACGGAACTGTGCACATGTTCCGAATCAAACGCGGCGGCGGTTTGACCGATTTAGGTGCAATCGCGGCGGGGCTGTCCATTTTTGCGAACGGTATCGCTGCCCGCTGAAGCCGATATTGAACTTAGGGGGACGTGTCGCATAATGATGCGTCCCCTTCTCTGGCGGCAAGAGCAACTAAATTGCGGAGGACGTGCAATCGCGTTTGATATACTTGTTTCAAAAATGCATTCGATAAATTGGGGGCGAAATGATGTCAGCTCAAATTTTAGGCAAAATAAAGAACACTGTTGCGGCAATTCTTGTCATGGCAGTGTCCTATTTATTAACCTTAAGTCCTGCATTCGCAATCGAACCTGTCAACAAAACTTCTGATGGGGTGGCGATTAAGGGGTATGACCCCGTGGCATATTTCACCGATGGAAAACCGGTAAAAGGAAGCACGGCATTCGAATACGTCTGGATGGGCGCAAAATGGCATTTCTCGAGTGCCGCGCACAGGGACCTTTTCATGAAGGATCCTGAGAGGTACGCACCGAAGTATGGCGGTTATTGAGCGTATGCAGTTAGCCGTGGGGGCACGGCTGATATTGATCCTGAGGCATGGACTATTGCTGAAGGAAAGCTTTACCTCAATTTCAGCACGAAGATAAGAGACAAGTGGAGCAAGGACATCCCGGGAAATATCAAAAAAGCGGATGAGAAGTGGCCCAAAATACTTAAAAGATAGACTGCCGGATACAGGCGACTGAAAGGAGGTGATAAGGGTAATCTTCAGAGGTCGGAGTTGAACAGTTGTGAGCGGGTCTCATTTATTCTTAAAGGTCTGAGGTCAGACTGAAACCTAGTTTAAGAATTTAGAAATGATTAAGGAGGATTTGCCATGAAAAAGATATTTGTATTAGTTACAGTAGTTGTCTCCGCCATGGTTCTGATGTTCTCTATAGGTCTCAATTTTGCACAAGCGGCAGAAAAGACGATGGATAAAGATATGATGATGAAAGACAGCGACATGATGATGAAAAAGGGCCAGATGATGATGGATAAGGGCGCAATGATGAAAGAAGGCATGATGGGTAAGGAGACAATGATGAAAGAGGGGGAGACAATGATGAAAGAGGGGGAGATGATGATGAAAGAGGGGGAGATGATGGAGAAAGAGGGCAAAACGATGAAAAACGAAATGATGATGAAAGGGGGAAAGATGATGATGAAGGACGGAAAGATGATGAAGGAAGGTAAAATGGATAAGGATATGATGATGAAGGAGGGTGAGATGATGATGAAAGAAGGTCAGATGATGATGGACAAGGGCAAGAAGATGAAGGAAGGCATGATGAAATAAAGGATATATCGACTAAGCCCCCCGCTCCGCTCGGGGGGCTTAATTTCGTAATAGCTCGGAAGGTTGAAGAAGACTTCGTCAGTGCCATGAGTACGAGGGAGGACCAGATGTCATGAAGAACTCACTGAGCAGAAGAGATTTTTTCAAGAGAGCCGGCGCAGGGGCCGTCGGACTAGGGCTTGGCGGGGCTCTCTTGGACGGGATATATCATTATGCCGAGGCGGTTACCGAAGAGGAAAAACACGCCCTTCTGATGAAGGGTACGGTAAATTTTATGGGATTTACGGCAAAAGAGATTACCCCTAACGACGAATTCTATATCACGACCTATTCGGATACGGTACCGGCCATCGATCCCGGGAAATTTACCTTAAGAGTCGAGGGCCTTGTCGAAAAGCCTTATACAATCACCCTGAAAGAACTCGAAGCGCTGAAGGACAAGACCGAATTTGTCACGCTCCAATGTATCGGCAATCCGGTGGGAGGAGACTCAATCGGCAACGCCCTCTGGGACGGTGTGACGCTGAAGAAAATCATAGACAGGGCTGTTCCCAAGAAAGGAATCGTGAAGACCGTCTTTCATGCCGAGGATGGTTACAGCGACAGCATCCCGTATTCGTTATCGCTCACAGATGACGTATTTCTTGCTTACAGGATGAACGGAGAGCCGTTACCCAGGAAGCACGGTTATCCTCTGAGGACGATCGTCCCCGGCATTTATGGAATGAAGAATGTTAAATGGCTTTCGAAGATAGAGCTCGTTAGTTACGATTTCAAGGGCTACTGGGAAAAGAAGGGATGGTCCGACGACGCGATCATTCCTATCAAATCTCAAATCCTTATGCCGATGGAAGGGAACACGATACCGCCCGGCAGTTACGTTATCGGCGGAGTTGCGTTTGCCGGACGGTACGGCATAAGCAAGGTGCAAATCTCTCTCGATAATAGGAGGACGTGGCGCGATGCCGCACTGAAGCCGCCTCTTTCGAAGTGGTCCTGGTCGCTCTGGAGCTACGACTGGAAGCCCTCGAAGGCCGGGGAGTATACGATAACGGTCCGGGGAATCGACAGAGAAGGTAAAGTTCAGGAATCTCCCTCCCTCATAGGGAAGTTGCTCAAATCATTTCCTGACGGTGCAAAAGGTCTTCACTCCGTGAAGGTAAAGGTCGGACGAGCATGATAATGATGATATGAGAAAACTCATCGTACTATCTTTTATAACCCTTGACGGCGTTATGCAGGCTCCCGGCGGGCCTGAAGAAGATCGGACTGGTGGATTCAAACACGGCGGCTGGGTTGCCGGTTACTTTGATGACTTCCTCGGCGAGGTGATGGTCGAGCAGATGAGTCATCCATTTGATTTATTGCTCGGCAGAAAGACGTATGAGATATTCGCGGCGCACTGGCCGTACGTGAAGACCAATGAGGATCCCATTGCAGCCGGAATTAATAACGCAAAAAAATATGTAGCTTCAAGGACGCTGATAAAACTTGACTGGAGCAATTCCGAACTCATCAAGGGGGATGTCGCGAAGGAAGTTAAAACACTGAAGGAGAAGGGCGGGCCCGAAATACAAGTTCATGGCAGCGGCGGTCTTATTCAAACACTGTTAAAGCACGACCTGGTTGACGAGCTATGGCTGAAGATATTCCCCGTCACGCTCGGCAGGGGCAAGCGCCTGTTTGCCGAGGGCACAATTCCCGTTGGGTTCAAATTGCTTGAAAGCGAGGTTTCGCCACGTGGAGTCATCGTTGCCTCGTACGCGCGCGCAGGAGAAGTCAAGACAGGATCATTCGCGCTTGAGGTCCCCACTGAGGCCGAGCTTGCCCGTCGTAAACGGCTTAAAGCTGAGAAATAGTATGAGAAAAATGATCGTATCAAACTATGTTACGCTTGACGGCTTCTTTGCAGCCGGCTGTGCTTTGTTTTCCTAATAAGCTCGCGGCAACTCTACGAGCCAAATGTCAGCGTTTGCACCGGCTGCGTTGGGCATGGCTTGAACAACGAGTTTGTCTCCTGCCTGATTCCACTCATGGTCGGTAACTAACACTTTGGTGGAATAACGATCAAGATCATTGAAAAAAGTGAGACGGTCGAAGGATGCTGTGGTTCCAAGATACAGGTCTGTTTGCAAAGTTGCCGCTCCGTCAGCAGGCTGCCATGCGGTGTCAAAAGCACTAGACATCCAAACAACGGAATTTACTGACGGAGAGTAGCGGGGCTTTTCATCCCAGGCATTGGGAAAATCAATAACCTTAGTGCTGGTCAGCCAAGGCGAGTCCGTAATACGTCCTTCAGCTACGTAGGGAAGTACGGTACCACCTGCGTACGGTGTAAAACTGTACGAGAACCATGTGTTTGAGCTACCCAGGAAGCCGGTTGTCTCGTAAAAACCCTCACCACTCGGTTTTATGTAAGCAGGATTTGAAATCATGCTTGCAGGAGGCTGACCGACATCAAAATCCGCCACAACCATGCGCCATCCTTCCCAAACGTTGGCAAGATCGGTCAAGGTTCTTTGCGCAAAAATCAGCTTGCTCCCATCATCACTGAAGCGCGGATGCAAAGCTGCATTGCGCTGAAGACTTGTTGTCCATATCTTGCTGGCCGTTTTGGTCTCTACATTGAGTATCCACAGATCATTGTCAACACCAAAAGACACAAAGTTTTGGGTGAGATGGAGAGAGTTCAGATTTTCTACCTGAATAATCACGTGCACTCCATCCGGATGCCATTCCGGCTGACCGATCCAAAATCCTAATCTCGTATCACCAATGCCCTGTCTCTGGGCCAGAATATCCTGATAGAGCGCCTCAAACTCTGGCATGTTGCATGTGATGCATTCCTTGTTGGAACCGTCGGCATTCATGACATAGACATCTGTCCTTGAATCGGCGCCCCACGTCTGAGTCTTTCCATCGTAGGCAATCTTATCGTGAGCGCGCGCCGTCCCCCGGTACCAGGACACGCGCCCGCCATTTTCCGCAAGAACCGTGTACTTTACCGTTCCTATGTTAGGCACATCCAAACTGTATGAATACGGCCCACCGCCGCCAGGGGAGTCGTGGGACCCCCCTGATCCGCAACCGCCCAAGGTTAAGAGTGTTATAGCCAATATTCCGACTATTTGAATCTTCCAAGTCATGTTCGGTTCTCCCTTGTATTGCTAACGCTTTGCTTGAGGGGCGCGGCTTTCGCGGCCCTCTCGAAGCCGATGGTAAACTAGTAGTGCACTCTTCTAAAATCGGCCGAATTTGGGCCAAGGTTAAATCTCGTTTGTCAGTTAGCCTCTGATCTTCGCCGAAATATGAGATATTCAGCCTCGACGGCGTGGTTGAGATCATTGTTTCGGGTTTTGATTTGCTCTATCCGACTTACCGTCTACAACGCGTTTGTGACTGGAACGCGTAATCATATCCTGCCGAGCACGTTATCTTGCTTCAAGCGGCGGAGCGCCGGCACCAGGATCTCCCTGAACTCTTCGCGCCAGCGCACCCAGCGCCCGGGATAGGGGACCACGATGCGCATCCCGCTCCACGCAGCGACTTCCTCCGCCCGTGCGCTATTCTTATCAATCGAACGGAGCAGTACGACGATCGCGAGTGGGCGCAGTCGGCGAACTGTTTCTGCGAGCCTTGTCTCACCCATCCGGCGCGCCTTCCTACGCTCCCGGGGCCCGAGACGGTCCACCGGGCGCCCGCACAGGTCCACCAGATAGCACCCGAGGTCGCGAAAAGTTGCCAGGAAATCGCGGTCCCGGAGGTGAGGAAAAGCCTCCACGAAGGTGGTCGAGAGCGCCCGGTAGAGCCCCGAATCCCCTTGATAAAAGAACACTCCCGACGCGGGCGGGGCCTCCCCTATGAAGAGGACGCGAACCCGTTCCGGCCGATATGACTCGCGCAGGCGCTCACGGTCGTTCTTCATTGGTAGCCTTACTTCTTGCAAGTCTGGTAATTGCATAGTAAAAGCAAGCGACCACAATACCCGCTTTGATGAAGGCGGGTCCGACTAGACCTTGGTTGATTAGAGTGAGGGTTACTTCAAACGTGTAGAGGGCCGCAACAACAAACGCAATTGCCACCACTATTTTTGTTTTAATGTTCATGATCTCCTCTGCGAGTAGTGCATGATTCAGATTATAGCTTAGTAGTGCGAGGACGGGAAAGAGTAATGTTATATTTCAAGATTTGGCCCCCATACTCCCTCCAAGCGTCTTAAAAAAGAGAAATAAGCTAAATTATTAGGCGGCGCAGTCTGCCAACCATACGATGAGCGTATAGATCGAACCTGCAACAAAGAGAGCGCCAAAGATCAGCTTGTTCTGCCTCGCGAGCCAAACCGGCAGGTAGATATCGAAGTTGTCTCTGCGGTCACTGGTGTAGCGGGCCGCGATATTCGTAAGCGGACAGCGCATGTGATTCAAGACTAAGACCAGGACTTCGAGTGATACAAAAGCAATCAACACCGTGGATACTTCCAAACGCTTCTGGTAAGAAAATAGAGGAACCGCGATGATGCATCCCGCGAATACAGCCCATATTATGGTATGCACCAGCTTCACTATCCTCAGCTTGGCTTCCGGTTCCATACGCGTTGTTATTCCTGCGCATGTTTTCATATAGATGGACCTTCGGACATTAACGAGGATGGCTCGACCGATATCATTAGTCTTTACGCTTGAACTTAGCCAACATTTCGTTCGAGAAGTCTATTACTTCTTTCGTTGCATCCCGAAATTCTTTGCTTTGCTTATTAACGTCCTTCTTCTCTTCATCCAGCCATTTAATCATCGCACCGTTGTCGAAGTAGTATCGATCCTCGGTAATTTTTGTCTTCTTCGGATCAAAGGGCTCAATACCGAGTTCTTTGGCAGTTTCCTGCGATACATTGAAAGGCACATTGTATCGATGGTGTTCATAGAAAACGAAAATAAGAAGTCCATTTCGATAATAGTATTCATCGAATTCTTTTCCGGATTCAAAGTAGAGCTCAACCCTGATAAACCGTATGTTTCCTTTGGCATCTCGGAAAGCCTTCGCCACTCCGCCTTCAGTTGAGTAGTCTGTCAGTTCCAAGGATTCTTGGGTATAAGTTGGTAAAGCGCCTCGAATAGCCTGGTATTCCTTTCGGATATCAGCGATGCGCTGGTCGGCGCCTGCTATCGAGATGCAGACAAAAAGAACTGCTATTCCTGTCAAACTGAATATTTTCATGTCACCTCACGGAGATTACGACGAAGTTCAGCGGCAGCATATACAGGTTGATGTCTGCTGAAAAACGCATTGTTGTAAGTCCGTAGTGCCCCTATGGCTGCCAGAATATGGCCTTAACTTTCCAAGACCGCAAAACATCGATAGGAGGCATTTGGCCATCAGGACCATCCCATTTTCCAACGAAGAGATAAATAACGTGTTTTGACCCTGGTGCCATGCAAAATACAGTGCCCGAAAATTCTTCCGTTCCAGGGGAACATGACCCGAGTTGATTTCCGTAAACCTTAGCATATGAGTCGCCAATCCTGACACCAAGCTCATTCTTCACTCGGTTACTTTTTGCGACAACGCTGAAAATACTTTTTTCATCACCGGGATTGATAGTAAGCAGCAGGCCTTGGCGATCTGACACTTTCAGGATTGGGAATTCTTCGCCTTCAGTATAATCAACACCTGATGTCACATTGAATCTTGGCAGTAAATTTTGGACAGCCTTTAATTCGAAAGGTGTGTTTTGATTGATCGGACCGACACCCGTTTCCGAGATGGCGATAGATTCCGGAGAACTCTTTTCGGCTGCGGACAGGGGTGCTGTTTGAACTGAGAATAGAAGGACAAATAAACATGCTAACCGATTAACCATAAGACTCGACTTTCTGTGCAAGCCGCACTCTCAAGGGTTTGCCTTAAGAAATAATATAAGACAGGGGGACAAAAAGGGAAGAAAAAAAGGTCAGTCCTTGATCCGTGGCAAGGCGTCTATTCCCCATTTCTGTTGTCATGATTCAACGTGTGACCTCTAAGATGTCCCGGTGACCGCCTGCGAAGTGGTGCGAGGACGGGAAATGCAAATGTTATATTTCAAGACCTGGCCCTAGACTGGCCTCGATATCACAGTGTGCCCTCAAGAGCACGACTAGGTGACTGATTATGGTCCTGAAAGAGACCCATTGAGGAACGGCCAGAAGGAGACGTGCATTTACTCCTTGACAATCACCTTTTTCGTAGGTGACCCCCATACTGTACTAGCTCGCATTTTCCGATTGCTCTGTCTCGATCGCATACCAGTTGATTTTCCTTGTTATATACATCACCACTGCTAAAATGATGAAAAGTCCGATACTGCCCATGATTAACGCATAATCTTCGAGTTGCAGAACAATAAACAGATAAGAATACAGAATCGCCAGTATCCCCAGAATTGTGAGCGCAAATCTTGAATTGGATACTATCGCTTTTGAGTACCCCGAGATCATGAGCGTGACAGCTACTGCGGACAGGATATAGGAATAATTAAAATGCATGTGCTCTGATAATGATAATACAAGGGTATAGAAAAGCAGGATCGCTATTCCAATAAGGATATATTGTATGGGATGAACGCGTTGCCTGTTGATAATTTCCGAAAAGAAGAAAGCAGCAAACGTGAAAACAAGGAACATAATCGCATATTTTGCGAGCCGAGTTGCTTTCTGGTAGATATCGGCCGTCAGGATCAATTGTAGCCCGAATGCCGATGACGCAACCCTGTACTGCCCACCTTCCCAGAATTGCGGGTAGTTCCTGTTCAGGTGCAGTATCTTCCAGTTGGCGGTAAAACCGTCTTTTCTCACCTCTCGAGTGATCGGCA
>JBLNHB010000218.1:0-11841 GCA_050268805.1 bacterium
GCGTTCATGCCCTGGGGGGGATATAACTTTGAGGATGCGATCCTGCTCAGCGAGCGGCTCGTGAAGGAGGATGTATTTACTTCCATCCATATCGAGGAGTTTGAGGTCGAAGCGAGGGAGACGAAACTCGGCCCCGAGGAGATAACGCGGGACATTCCCAACATGAGCGAGACAGCGCTCAAAGACCTCGATGAGAGCGGGATTATCCGGATCGGCGCCGAGGTGAAGCCGGGGGACATCCTCGTCGGCAAGGTCACCCCGAAGGGCGAAACGCAGCTGACCCCCGAAGAAAAGCTCCTCAGGGCGATCTTCGGCGAGAAGGCTGAAGACGTCAAGGAGAGCTGTCTCTATGTTCCGCCCGGGGTGAATGGAACCGTCGTGGATGTGAGGGTGTTTTCCCGGAAGGGCGCAAAGAAGGACGGCCGCGCGAAGAGCATCGAGGAGGATGACGTCATGCGGCTCCAGCGCGATCTCGAGGAAGAAGCGAAGATCGTCAAGGAGGAGAAGTACCTCAAGATCCGGAAGCTCCTCCAGGACCAGAAAGCCGCTGAGGAGGTGAAACACCCGAGGACAAAAGAGGTGATCTGCGGCCAGGGCAAGAAACTGACCGAAGCGGTCCTCGAGCAGGTCAAGGATGAGCAGCTCGGCAAGATCAGGGTCGCCGCTGCGGATGTCCAGGAGAAGATCGAACTGATCACTACGGAAACGAATCAGTACATCAAATACCTCGAGACCCGGTACGATGAACGGGTCGAACGGTTGCGAAAAGGCGATGAATTGCCGCCGGGCGTCAACAAGCTCGTCAAGGCATACGTCGCGATGAAGAGGAAGATCCAGATCGGCGACAAGATGGCAGGCAGGCACGGGAACAAGGGCGTCGTCGCGATGGTGCTTCCCGAGCAGGACATGCCCTATCTGCCGGACGGCACAGTCGTGGACGTGGTCCTGAATCCGCTCGGGGTCCCTTCCCGTATGAATGTGGGACAGATCCTCGAGACGCATTTCGGATGGGCCGCCCGCGCGCTCGGTCTCCACATCGCGACGCCGGTATTTGAAGGGGCCCGCGAGGAGGAGATCCGGGGCATGCTCAAGAAGGCAGGCCTCCCCGAGACCGGTCAGAGCATTCTCTTTGACGGCAGGACAGGCGAGCCCTTCCAGAGGCCGGTGACCGTCGGCGTCATGTACATGATGAAGCTCCACCATCTCGTCGACGACAAGATCCATGCCCGGTCCATCGGGCCCTATTCGCTGGTCACCCAGCAGCCCCTCGGCGGAAAGGCGCAGTTCGGCGGCCAGAGACTGGGCGAAATGGAAGTCTGGGCGCTCGAAGCATACGGCGCCGCAAACAGCCTTCAGGAATTCCTGACCGTCAAGAGCGACGACGTCCAGGGAAGGGCGAAGATGTACGAAGCGATTGTGAAGGGCGACGCAACCCTCATACCGGGGGTGCCGGAGTCGTTCCATGTTTTAATAAAAGAACTCCAGAGCCTCTGCCTCGATGTTGAGTTGCTGGAGAAGAAAAATAAGGGGGAATGAAATTGACCGAGAATATTTATACCCTTTTTCAGACACCGAAAAATCCGAAGGATTTTGAGGCGATCCGGATCCGGCTCGCCTCGCCCGAGCGGATCAGGGAATGGTCGTTCGGCGAGGTGAAGAAGCCGGAGACGATCAATTACCGCACCTTTAAACCCGAAAAAGACGGACTCTTCTGCGCGAAGATCTTCGGTCCCGTGAAGGACTGGGAATGCATCTGCGGCAAATACAAGAGGATGAAGCACCGGGGAGTTGTCTGCGACAAGTGCGGGGTGGAGGTGATACAGGCCAAAGTCAGGAGGGAAAGGCTTGGTCATATCGAGCTCGCGACACCGGTCGCGCACATCTGGTTTCTCAAGGGAGTGCCGAGCAGGATCGGGACCCTCCTCGACATGACGATGCGCCAGCTCGAGAAGGTCCTCTATTTCGAGAGCTACATCGTTAGCGATCCCGGCGATACCCCTCTCAAGGAAAAAGAGATCCTCTCGGAAGAAGAGTACAAGAAGAAGATAGCCGAATTGGGCTCGAAATTCAAGGCAGGCATGGGCGCCGAGGCGATCCGGGAGCTCCTGCGGAAGGTCGATCTCGAGGTGCTCTCCAAGGAGCTCATCCAGAAGATCAGGGACGCGAGCTCCATCGGCGTCAAGAAGAAATATTCCAAGCGGCTCAAGATCGTCGAGGCATTCAGGAAATCCGGAAACAGGCCGGACTGGATGATCCTTGATGTCATCCCGGTGCTTCCTCCTGACCTCAGGCCGTTGGTGCCGCTCGAAGGGGGAAGGTTCGCCACCTCGGACCTCAACGACCTCTACCGGAGGGTCATCAACCGGAATAACCGTTTGAAGAGGCTCATGGAGCTGAAGGCCCCGAGCGTCATCATCAAGAATGAAAAGCGGATGCTCCAGGAGTCGGTGGATTCGCTCTTTGACAACACCAAGAAGAGCAGGGTGCTCAAGAGCGCGACCAAGCG
Organism: bacterium; assembly: GCA_050268805.1. Lineage (GTDB taxonomy): Bacteria > Nitrospirota > Thermodesulfovibrionia > Thermodesulfovibrionales > BMS3Bbin05 > JBLNHB01. Next base: position 2,507 of record JBLNHB010000218.1, read on the forward strand.
GCCCCTCAAGTCGCTGAGCGACATGATCAAGGGCAAGCAGGGAAGGTTCCGGCAGAACCTCCTCGGCAAGAGGGTCGACTATTCAGGCCGCTCGGTCATCGTGGTGGGTCCCGATCTCAAGCTCCACCAGTGCGGGCTCCCCAAGATGATGGCCCTCGAGCTCTTTAAGCCGTTCGTGTTCAGCAAGCTCGAGGAAAAAGGGCTCGTCACGACCATCAAGCACGCGAAGAAGTTCGTGGAAGAGGAACGGGCCGAGGTGTGGGATGCTCTCGAAGAGGTCATCATGGAGCACCCGGTGCTCCTCAACCGCGCGCCCACCCTCCACCGGCTCGGGATCCAGGCCTTTGACCCGGTCCTCGTCGAGGGCAAGGCGATCAAGCTGCACCCCCTCGTCTGCACCGCGTATAACGCGGACTTCGACGGAGACCAGATGGCCGTCCATGTGCCGCTCTCGATCGAGGCGCAGATCGAGGCTCGGGTGCTCATGATGTCGATCAACAACCTGCTCTCTCCGGCCAACGGCAAGCCCATTGTGCTGCCGACCCAGGACATGGTCCTCGGTATTTACTATCTCACCAAGGAACTGGACGGCGAGAAGGGCGAGGGCATGACCTTCTCCTCGCCCGGCGAGGTGAGGCTCGCCTACGACCTCGGCGCGGTTTACGAACACGCGAAGATCAAGGTCAGAGTCGACGGCGTGCTCCAGGATTCGACGGTCGGAAGGGTCTTGCTCGGTGAGATTCTGCCTCCGCAGGTTCCCTTCTCCTTTGTCAACAAGGTGATGAACAAGAAGCAGATCCAGGAACTCGTCGACTATACGCACAAGACCGCGGGAAGGAGAGCGACCGTGGTCCTCCTCGATAACATCGAGATGCTCGGGTTCCGGTACGCAACGAGGTCGGGCATATCCATCTGCATGAGCGATATGCATGTGCCGACCAAGAAGCAGGATATTCTCGGAAAGGCAGAGGATGAGGTCATCGAGGTCTACCGGCAGTATGCCGATGGTCTGATCACCCAGGGCGAACGCTACAACAAGGTCATCGACATCTGGGCGAATGCCACGGAGGTGATCGCCGACGAGATGATGAAGGAACTCGGCGCAGAGGACGGCAAGACCCTCTCCCCCGAAGAGCTTGAGCAGCGGAGGGCCTTCAACAGCATCTTCATGATGGCCGATTCAGGAGCGAGGGGATCAGCTGCCCAGATACGCCAGCTCGCCGGCATGCGGGGACTCATGGCAAAACCCTCGGGAGAGATTATCGAGACCCCGATCACCGCGAACTTCAGGGAAGGGCTCACGCCGCTCCAGTATTTCATATCGACCCACGGCGCCCGGAAAGGGCTGGCGGACACGGCGCTCAAGACCGCGAACTCGGGATATCTCACGAGGCGGCTTGTCGATGTTTCCCAGGATGTCATCGTCACCGAGGAGAACTGCGGCACGAATGTCGGCATCACGGTGTCGGCCCTCATTGAAGGCGGAGAGATCATCCAGCCCCTCGATGAGAGGATCATCGGGAGGGTCGCCGTCGAAACGATCAAAGACCCGATTACCAATGAAGTCATCATCAAGAAGAACAACGAGATCACCGAGGAGATCGCGCGAAAAATCGTCGAAGCGGGCATCGACCGGGTTACGATCCGGTCCGTGCTCACCTGCGAGACGAGATTCGGCATCTGCCAGAAATGTTACGGCAGGGACCTCGGCAGAGGCGACGTCATTGAAATCGGCGAGACCGTGGGTATCATAGCCGCCCAGTCGATCGGCGAGCCCGGGACCCAGCTCACGATGAGGACCTTCCATATCGGTGGAACCGCCACCAAGGCGATCGAGCAGGCGGTCCTGACCGTCAAGCATAACGGGTCGATCAAGTTCCATAACCTCAATACCGTGAAGAACAGGGAAGGGCTCCTCGTTGTCCTCAACCGCAATGCGGTGGTCGCGGTGGTGGACAAGCAGGGACGGGAGCGGGAGAAATACAATATCGTCTATGGTGCAAAGCTCCATGTGAAGAACGGCGAGGCTGTCACCGCGGGTCAGAAGGTCGCCGAATGGGATCCGTACGCAGTCCCGATTCTGACGGAAGTTTCGGGGAGAATTGCTCTCGGTGATATTATCGAGGGGGTGACATCAAAGGAAGAGGTTGATGAAGTGACCGGGCTCTCCCATAAGGTGGTCATCGAATACCCTGCGAACATGAAGCCGAGAATATCGATCAAGGAAGAGAAGGGGAACGCAACGAGGAAGCTCCCAAACACGAACGCTCCGGCCCGGTACATGCTGCCTGCGGGCGCTCACATCCTCGTTGACCGCTTGACGGAGGTGAAGCCCGGCGATATCCTCGCCAAGATTCCCCGCGAAACGACCAAGACAAAGGACATCACGGGGGGTCTGCCGAGGGTTGCCGAACTCTTTGAGGCACGAAAGCCGAAGGAACAGGCCCTCGTCTCGGAAATCGACGGGATAGTCGAGTTCCGCGGCTCCCAGAAGGGTCAGCGGCTCGTCGTTATCCGGGGCGGCGACATTGAAAAAGAATATGTCATTCCCCGGGGCAAGCATGTCACCGTCCATGAAGGCGACTGGGTCAAGGCGGGAGAGGCGCTCATGGATGGCGCCGTTGACCCGCACAGCATCCTTGACATCCTGGGACCACGGGAACTCCAGCGGTACCTTGTTGATGAGGTCCAGAAGGTGTACCGCCTCCAGGGTGTTACCATCAATGACAAGCACATCGAGATCATCGTCAGGCAGATGATGAGGAAGGTGAGGATCGAGGATTCCGGGGATACCGCTTTCCTCATCGGCGAGCAGGCGGACCGGATCGCGTTCGAGGAGGAAAACGAGCGGGTCAGAAAGGATGGCGGGAAACCCGCGCAGGGCAAGCCGTTGCTGCTCGGCATCACCAAGGCTTCCCTCACCACCTACAGCTGGGTTTCAGCCGCTTCATTCCAGGAGACGACGCGGGTCCTCACCGAGGCCGCGCTCGAAGGGAAGATCGATGAGCTCAGGGGATTGAAGGAGAATGTCATCATGGGCCGCGTCATCCCTGCCGGAACCGGCATGCCGAAATACCGGAACATTTTCGTGAAACGGGAGCCGGTCCCCGAGTTGTTCCCGGTGGGAGAAGAGGACCAGGCCGTTACCGAAGAGTGAGAAACGATCGGAACACAACCACTGGTGATCAGGCGCCCTGCTCCACGGGGCGCCTGATGTTTTTTTTGACCCGGGCGCCGCGGACTGCCTCCTTTCCGGGGTCTGATTCTTTTGTTGTATACTAAAAACAGTCGAATACGTTCCCGTATCGGGAAACGGAACGGATTCTGGCCGGAGAGAACGTGCGGAGAAGAATTGTCCTGATACCCGTGCTCCTGTTCATGGTCATCGCACTCGGCACCGCCGGGTATTCCGTCATAGAACACTGGGAATTTCTGGACGCCCTCTACATGACCATCATCACCCTCACGACGATCGGCTTCCAGGAGGTAAAGCCCCTGTCGCAGGAGGGCAGAGTTTTCACGATCATCTTTGTCCTCTTCGGTGTCGGCGTTGTCGCATATAGCGTGAACAGCGGTCTTCGCATGATCTTCGAAGGAGAGATGCAGAAGACTTTCGGGAGGATGAAATTGGAGAAAAAGGTCAAGTCCCTGAGAAACCATTACATCGTTTGCGGCTTTGGAAGAATGGGGCAGATCATCTGCCGGGAACTGAAGGAGAAGAAGGTCCCCTTTGTCGTCATCGAGAAAGAACCCCGGGAATTCGATCCCGATGAGAATATCCTCTTTCTCAGCGGCGATGCAACGAAGGACGAGGTCCTCAAAGAATCGGGAATCGAGCACGCACAGGGTCTCGTCTCGGTTCTTTCGACCGATGCCCAGAACCTTTTCGTTGTTCTGAGCGCACGGGGGCTGAACCCCCGTCTCACGATCGTGGCGAGGGCGGGCGAGGAAGGCTCTGAGCAGAAGCTCCTCCGGGCAGGCGCCGACCGGGTGGTCTCTCCCTATCACATCGGTGGGCTCAGGATCGCGCATTCCATTCTGAAGCCGGCGGTGGTCGATTTCATTGAATTTGCGACCCGTACCGGGAACATCGAGCTCCAGATGGAAGAGGTCGGAGTCGATGCAGGGTCCCGGATTGCCGGGAGGACCATCGATGAGAGCGGGATCGGACGGCAGCTGGGCGTCATGATTGTGGCGATCAAGCGGGCAGACGGGGTGATGAAATTCAATCCCACGAGCAAAACCACCATCCATCCGGGCGATATCCTGATTGCTCTGGGAGAAACGCCGCGGCTCTCCGGGCTGGAGGAGATGGCGAAGAAGCAATGAGACTGAACATCTTTCTCGTCTTTCTGATTCTCATCATTATTTCCTTTGTCATTACACTGAACGTCTTTTTCCAGCAGAACTACCAGCAGGAGATGGCCGAACAGTTCAACCGGCAGCAGCTCATCATCGCAAGGGCGGTCTCATCCTCCATACAGAGCTCGTTCAATCATATTGAGAAAGAACTCCAGTCCTTCACCCGTCTCCTCTCACGAAGGGGACTGGACAGGACCGGCCTTCGGGAATTCGTTTCCGATTCCTTCGCGGAAGAGGAAATAGAGGAAGGGGTGCAGCTGAAACTATTCGACTCGAAGGGCGACCGGCTCTATCCGGCGGAAGGGCCTTCCGAGAGGGGCGCAGAATTCGCGCGGATCGCGGCCAGGCTCAGGGCGGGAGAGACCTTCTACCGCGACAGCATCGTGCACGACAGAAACGTGAAGCTCATCACCCCCGTGCTGCAGAAGGGAAAGATGGCCGCGACAGTTGTCGTCGAGGTCTCGATCGATGCGGTGAACAAGAAATACCTCGAGCCGATCAAGTCCGGAGAGCGGGGATACGCGTGGATGATGGACGGCTCGGGGACCCTGATCTACCACCCCACCCAGGAGAACATGGTGGGAAAGAACATTTATAATGCCGATGCGTCCTGTTTTGAGTGTCACAGTTCATTCAAGACCGAGGCGATGATCCTCGCCGCTCCGGACATCGGGTTCAGCTCCTATGTCTCTCCCCGGGGGGAGGACAAACTGCTCTCCTTCTCGCGGTTCTCCATCTCCGACATGTCGTGGATCGTCTGCGTATCGATTCCTTTCTCGGAGGTGACCACGAGCATCCAGAAGAGCATGCGCCTTCACTCGATGCTCATTATCTCCATCTTCGGTATGACCGTAATCGGCGCATTCATCATCATCAGCATCAACCGGAGCAGGACCAAGGCTGAAGAAAAGGCGCGTCATCTGGAGCGGCAGCGCGCGCTGGAGCATGAGGTCATTCACGCCAAGGACTACCTTGAAAACATTCTCGAGAGCACCCAGACCGGGATCATGGTGATCGGTACCGATCACGTGGTCACCACGGTGAATTCAGCCTACGAGAAACTGTTCGACAGGCCGAAGGGCGAGGTGCTCAACAGGAACATATTCGACATCATTCCGTTTTCTCATGACCGGGAGATCTTTCACACCATGATCCAGCACTGCCTCGGCGGCAATATCAATAATATCCGGGATTACCCGGTTCGCGTGGGGGGGAGCGAGAAGAAGATCAATATCGTCATGAGTCCGCTCAATATCCACAATGCCGTCGCCGGAGTGATCCTCTCGGGAAGCGATGTAACCGAGGAGGCGAACCTGAAGGAAAAAATACGCGAGTATGCCCATGAACTCGAAGAGATCGTCCGGGAGAGAACAAAAGAGCTGTCCATCGAGAAAGAGAAACTCAATGCGATCGTCGATTCGATCGAGGCCGGGATCTGCATCTTCGGGTCCGATAAGCGCCTCATCTGGATCAACCGGGTCATGAAGGACTGGCTTTCCGAGGAAAAGAGGGCGGATCTGAAGCTTGACGATATCTACGGCGGCAAGCACACCTTTGATTCCCTGAAGCACGCCGTGGTCGATAACCGGTTCATCCAGGAGGTTGTGTATAATGATTTCGGCAACAAGAAGGGATATTTCCAGGTCGTCTCGACCCCGCTCGTGAGCCCGGAAGGGAAATCGGACATTCTCGTTCTCGTGCAGGACCTCACCGAGATCAAAATGGCCGAGGAACAGATGATGCAGTCCGAGAAGCTCTCCGCCCTTGCCCGGCTCTCTGCGGGTGTGTCGCACGAGATCGGCAATCCCCTGACGTCGATATCGTCCTACGTCCAGATCCTCAAGGATATGGATTTTGATGATTTTACGAGAGAGGCCCTCGAAACGATTTCGCGCCACATCAACCGGATCGCGACCATCGTGCGGCAGATGTCGAGCTTTACCAAGGCAAAGCAGGAGCAGATCGAGCCGCTGAGCGTGAAGGAGATCATCGACGCGACCCTCCAGCTCGTGAAGTATGATAAGAGAACGAAGAACATCAAAATTTCGGAGGACATCGCTTCCGATGTACCGAAGGTCAAAGCGGGCAGTGACCAGCTGGAGCAGGTGTTCATCAATATCGTGCTCAACGCGGCGGATGCGATGCCCGACGGGGGAGAATTGACAATCCGGGCATTCCGCAATCACAATACCGTGGATATCGAATTCAGGGACACCGGGAAGGGCATCGCGAGGGAACACCTTGAAAAAATCTTTGACCCTTTCTTCACGACCAAGGAGAAAGGGACGGGACTCGGTCTCTCGGTGAGCTATACGATCGTCCGCAGTTTCGGAGGCGCGATTCTCGTCTCGAGCACACCCGGTGAGGGATCGGTTTTTACGGTGAGGTTGCCGGCATATGAAGGATAAGCAATACCGCATTCTGGTCGTGGATGACGAACGTGATATCTGCAGGGCCCTTGAGTTTCTCCTCTCCCGGCACGGGTATGGTATCGAGACCGCTTACAACGGCGCGATGGCGCTCGATAAGCTGAATCAGGCGGATTTCGACCTCATGGTGACGGACCTCAAGATGGAAGGGATGGGCGGAATGGAGCTCATGGAAAAGGCCCTTGCGAAGGACGCCAACCTCATCGTGGTCATCATGACCGCCTACGCTTCGGTTGAGTCGGCGGTCGAGGCGATGCGAAAGGGCGCGTCCGACTACATCGTCAAGCCCTTTGTGAACGAGGACGTGCTCCTGACGATTAAGCGGCTGCTCGAGCACCGGAAGGTGGTCTTCGAAAACCAGGCGCTGAAGCGGCAGATCAGCCAGCAGATGGGGTGCAAGGAGTTTGTCGGCGATTCGCCGTCGCTCCAGGAGGTCTTCGGGCTCCTCGAGAAGGTCATTCCGACGAAGAGCAATATCCTGATCCTCGGCGAGAGCGGGACCGGCAAGGGCATGATCGCCGAGATCGTCCACTGCAACAGTCCCCGGCGTGACAATCCGTTCCTGTCGATCAACTGTTCCGCCATTCCCGAGAACCTCCTCGAGAGCGAGCTCTTCGGGTACAAGAAAGGGGCATTCACCGGCGCCAATGCCGACAAGGTCGGCCTGATCAAGATGGCTGACGGCGGAACACTCTTCCTCGATGAGATCGGCGATATGCCGCTCCAGCTCCAGTCGAAGATCCTGAAGGTCATCGAGGACGGGGAGGTGATGCCCGTCGGGAGCACCAAATCGTTCTTCGTGGATGTCCGGTTCGTCGCGGCGACGAACAAGGAGATCGAGGAGCAGGTGAAGAAGAAGCTGTTCAGGGAGGATCTCTATTACCGTCTCAATGTTTTCGAGGTGAAGCTGCCCCCGCTCCGGGAGCGGCCCGAGGATATCAAGGTCCTCGCCTCCCATTTCATCGAGCGGTTCGGCAAGGAGCACGGCAAGAACATCAGGGGGATGTCCGATGAGGCGCTCGCGGTCCTCATGAGCTATTCCTGGCCGGGGAATGTCCGGGAGCTGAAGAATGTGATCGAACGTGCCGTGGTGTTATGCGGAGAGGCGGAGATCCGGGCCGAGCACCTTCCCGACAGGCTCAGCGCTCTCCAGGGGAGCGGCTCAAGAGGTCTCAAAGAAGTGCTCCATTACTATGAGCGGAAGATCATCCTCGACTCTCTTGCCGCTCACGGGTGGAACAAGGAAAAAACCGCTTCCGATCTCGGCGTTGACCTCGCAACGCTGTACCGGAAGATGAAGAAACTCGAAATTGAGGAAGGGAAGGGCTGAGCCCTTTCTGCTTCTGTCTTTCCTTCCCGTCTCTTTCACACGTCTTTCGGAGTAATTTGATTCGGAAATTTCCCCGGACCCCTGTTTGTCCGGCCTGATTGACTGAAAATATTTATTTGTTCATAAGAATTTTAAATTTGAAAAACCCTCTCGGGGCTCGTATAATTTTTTTTACGAACTCATCGGACCTGGGAGGGATCATGGGTAACAGCAGGAGGGGAAAAGCCGTCAGCTTCAAAGCGTCATTCTCTTCTATCCGCGTCTCCGTCCATGCGAAAAATAATCCGCCTTGTTCCAACTCTGCGTTCCATCTCCGCGGGCTGACCGCATTAAAATGCCCGAAGTGTCCATTAAGAAATATTCTAACGTTGAATCTGTCGCAGCACAAATTGACTCATGCCCTAGCCTTTTGCCAGAGGTAAACAGCCTGTTGAAAAACCCCAAAAAGTCTAGGATGTCGTGCTGAAATCGGCTCAGCATCTAATAAAATCGATGCGCTATAAAGACACTGAATCAGTTTAGGGTAATCAAAATGGTTCTTCCAGTAGCATATGAAGACCTAACGTTCGAAGCTACTTCTGTTCAATACATGAGACATCGTCCGCGCGCGCCGTGTTATGAACAATTTCCGCCCGAGTTGAGGTTTCATGCCTTTAGCCGGGGATTAGCTTTATTGGTAGACAGACTCAAATACAATGGTTTGTTCTACACACAAGAAGACGCAATGGACGGTCGCCTAACAGGTTCGTCTATAGTATATATGAACAAATTTATCAACAAAGGAAAGGAAATATTTATGTCTGACCTCGATAATGACGTTAACACTGCAGTAGACCAAAACCTTGACAATGTAATTAACGCTGTTGCAAGTGACTCTATCATGCATCTGTTAGACAAGCAAAATTTGAGCCCTGAGCAAATCGACTTCGATGAGCGGGCTATTGCCAATGCAACGCATGTCGCCGTTGCAGGTCTGACTAAGGATGTTCGAGATGAAGCAATTACAGTGGTTGCCATGACTGCACCCATGCTATTGCGGGTGTCACGGCCAGGTGACGGAACATCAACGTTGCTCACCACAATAGAGTCGAAAGCAGGGGGGGCAACGAAAGTAGCAGGATTAAAGGACTTGCGATTATTCAACATGGCAAGTCAGTTGGCTGACACATTTGGACCAGTCTCAGTTGGCATAGACACAGCTGCCTTAGCCGATG
>JBLNHB010000219.1:0-7048 GCA_050268805.1 bacterium
CTCACCGTTTGCATGACCGCGAGGACAGCCGCGCCTCCCGCCATGTCATACTTCATCTTTTCCATGCCCTCCGAAGGCTTGATCGATAAACCCCCGCTGTCGAAGGTAACGGATTTTCCGACAAGAGCGATAAGCGGCGAGTCTTTTCTTCCGGAATAATTCAGGACGATCAGGCGGGGCTCCTCGCTTGAACCCTTTGCAACAGCATAAAAAGCATTCATGCCGAGTTTCCTGATCTCGTTGGCTCCGAACACCCGAACACTGACTTTCCCCTTTGCAAGACCCCGTGCGATCCCGGCAAGGGCGGACGGAGTGATATCATTTGCGGGCGAATTGATGAGATCGCGGGCGACATGAACTGCCTCGGCAAGATTCATTCCCCATTTCAGTCTGGCCAGGTCATTCCTGGTCCCGGCGGCAAGAACCGTCAATTCTCCGTCATATATCTTCTCCGGTTTAGTCTTGTACTTTGTGAAGAGATACCGGTTGAGGAGAAATCCGTCGAGAAAAGAGAAATAATCCAGGCCGTGCTGGACGAGATCCTTGACCGAGAGGGAAACTTTCTTGAGTTCATATTCCCGCAGGGAACCGGATGCACTCCCGCCTGCCTTCCTGAGTGTCTCTGCCGTCGCTTTCCGAAAATCGCCGATCCCTACGAGGAGGACGGCTTTCTGCGGCTTGCCGCTGACATGAACAAGCTCTGCGCCCTTCTGGCTCAGAGACGGTTTTTTCCTGAGAACGTCCTTGAGAAGCCCGTTCAATGAACGGTCGATCTCAACAAAGAGCGGGGATCTGTTTGTGCCGAAAACAGGAAGGATCAGAACATCTGTTTTAATCGTGAGATCATTCTTATTTTCAAAAGTAATATTCATGGTTTCGTGATGAAGCACCTGCACAGCGGCAGGACGTGGGATCTTATGACTGGACCGTATATCCGGCCTTCTTCACCGCTTCCTTTATGGCATCGGCATTGGTCTTCTTCTCGTCAAAGGACACGTTTGCCGATCCGATCTCAACCTGAGAAGATGTGATGCCGGGGAGGGCATCGATCGCCTTTTTTACTCTCATGACGCAATGCGGACAGCTCATGCCGCCGATCTTTACCTGTATACTTGCCATATCTTCCTCCTGGGCAACGTGAAATTTTACCATTTCCGCGCTCATGAAGCCAACATTCTATCTCTTCTTTTCCGCCTATCGGCTCTTCTTGCGTGCGAGGAGCCTTTGGAGTTCACGGTACTTCCCTGTATTGACGATGTCCCTCTTTTCCAGCCATCCTCTCCGGGCAACGGCAACGCCATACTTCATGAAGTCAAAGTTTGTGACTGCATGCATGTCAGTGCTGATGGCGATCGAAATATCGAGCCTCTTTGCCTCACGCGAATGGACGTCGTTCAAATCGAGCCGCGCCGGGTGGGCGTTGATTTCAAGGACCGTGCCGGTTTTCTGAGCGATGGTGAATACCTTTTCCATGTCCACGTCATATGCCTCCCGCTCGTTGATCAGCCTCCCCGTGGGATGGGCGATGATGGTCACCAGGGGATTTTTCATCGCCTTTGTGATCCTCCCGGTGATCTGCTCCTTTGTCTGTGTGAACCCCGAGTGGATCGATGCAACGACAAGATCAAGCTTTTTCAAGATCTGATCAGGCATGTCCAGGGACCCATCGCTCCTGATGTCAACTTCGATCCCTTTCAGCACGTGAAAACCTTTCAGCTTCTTGTTCAGGCTATCTATCTCCTTCATCTGCCCGAGGACGCGCTCCTCAGTGAGTCCGTTCGTGATTCCCAATCCCTTTGTGTGGTCTGTAATTGCAATGTACTCGTACCCCCGCTTTTTCGCTTCAGCAGCAATTTCAGCTATTGCATGCTTTCCGTCTGTCCAGTTCGAGTGGACATGAAGATCTCCTTTCATGTCTTCAAGAGTGACCAGACGCGGGAGGGAATGGCCCAATGCCGCCTCCACCTCGCCGTTGTCCTCCCTGAGCTCCGGCTCGATATAATCCATACCGAGAATCCTGTAGATGTCTCCCTCGTTTCTCCCGCCGAGTGACTTTCCGGTCTTTTCATCGAAGATACCGTACTCGCTTACCTTCATTCCCTTCCTGACCGCTATCTCCCTGATCTTGATATTGTGCGCCTTGCTCCCGGTGAAATAGACGAGTGCCGCACCGTATTCGGAATCCTTCACCACCCTCACATCGACTTGTATCCCCTGCTTCAGGACAACGCTCGATTTTGTCTGGCCCTTTGCCAGGACATTGGAAACCATCGGAAGCCCTGTGAATACCTCCATCACCTTGTCGGGGTTCTTCGACGTGACGAGGATGTCGATATCCCTGATCGTTTCCTTCCACCGCCTGATACTGCCTGCGACTGAAATCTCCTTGACCGGCGCTTTTTTCTTCATGATCTCGATAATCTCTTCTGCAAGCGGCAGGACCTCCCCGATAGGATTTCTCTCCCTGCCCTTCCTCAGCTTCTCGAGCCCCTTGAGAATGTTCTGCTCGGTCTTTTCCTTGATGTGCGGCAGCTCCTTCAATTTCCCCTCTCTCGCATATTTCTCGAGCGCTTCAAGATTGGATATCTTGAGTTCATCGTAGAGGAGCTTCGCGGTCTTCGGCCCAAGACCAGGCACGGTCATCATGTCGAGTATGCCTTCCGGAAACTCGGCCTTCAGTTCCTCCCATGACCGTATCGTGCCGGTATCCGCATATTCCCGTATCTTCATGGCGAGATCTTTGCCGATCCCGGGTATCTTCAGGAGGTCTTCGGGCAGGAGAGTTGCCACGTCATTCGGAAAGACCTCGATATTCTGTGCCGCCCTCTGGTATGCCCTGATCCTGAAGGGGTTTTCTCCCTTGAGCTCGAGGAGTTCAGCGATCTCATTGAATATTCTGGCGACGTCCCTGTTGATCATGGAAACCTCTCCTTCATTATCACAGAAAAATGACCATTTGAGAATACACATTCGTACATACCGACTATTTCTTTGAACTTGACTCACGGAATTGTTTGATGTAAGGTGGTTTCAGGAGGCCGACACCGTGCAAACCGTGCATGACCTGGTTCAATATGCCATTCTCGGCATCAGCATCATGGGCTCCCTGGTGGTCATCTGGGGTGTCGTTGAATCGATTGTATCGTTCGTCGCCATCAAATATTCAAAAGCTACGAAAGACTTTTTCAGAGAGAGCGAGCCAGTCCGCCAGCGCCTCGGCTCCCACCTGCTCCTCGGGCTCGAGATTTTCATCGGCGGTGACATTATCAGTTCCGTGGTGAGCCCGAGCTGGGAGAAGGTCGGCATCCTCGCATCGATCGTGGGTGTGCGGACCGTTTTAAGTTATTTTCTCAGGCGTGAACTCAAACAGAGTATCCAATGAGCATGAGGAAAAAGTGAACCCATGTATGATAGAATGTACGACTTTCTCTTGTATAAAATGAAGGGGCTGAATGGATCTGAAGAAAAAATCAAAGGAGCAGCTCATCCGGGAGCTCGAAACTCTGCAGGGCAAGGTCGCTGAGGTCGAACGCCTGAGGCAGGAACTCGAGAAAACCGGTGAGGAAATGAAGAGCATTGTCAGTTTGCTCTCCAATGAGCGGAAGAAAACAGAGACGATCATAGCGGCCATAGGAGACGGAATCAGCATTCAGGACACTGATTTCAAGGTAGTCTTCCAGAACGAGGCGCACAGGAGGATTGTGGGAGGGAGCAAGATCGGAGAATATTGCTATCGTGCATACGCAAACAGCGGACAGGTCTGCAGTGGCTGCCTGGTCGCACAGTGTTTCCAGGACGGCATGATCCATACGGAAGAAAAATTTGCGGGCAACCTCAGAAAACCCCGTTTCCTGGCAATTACTGCTTCCCCGTTACGGGATTCCTCAGGGAAGATCATCGCGGGAATCGAGGTGGTGAGGGACATAACCGTCCGGAGACAGATGGAGAAGGCGCTGCAGGAGAGTGAAATCCGGTACCGTACGCTTTTTGAGAGCGCGGGTGACGCCATTTTCATTCTCGAAGCGGAGGGCGACGATGCAGGACACATCGTCGCAGCCAACAGGGCCGCAGCCGAGATGCACGGATACAGGGTTGACGAACTCCTCTCCATGAACATAACGAAACTCGATACCGAGCCCGCTGCTCAGGAGGCCCCTGAACGTATCCGGCGCGTTGCGAATGGGGAATGGATCAAGGCGGAAATTGAGCACCGGAGAAAAGACGGCTCTACCTTTCCCGTCGAGATCACCGCGGGACCGCTCACGATCGGCGGGCATAAATATGCCCTCGCCTTCGACCGGGATATCACGAGACGGAAACGCAACCAGGAGGAGAAGGAAGCGCTCATTCGCGAACTTCAGAACGCGCTCGATAAGATCAAAACATTGAAGGGGCTGCTTCCCATCTGCGCATGGTGCAAAAAGGTGCGCGACGACCATGGGTACTGGAAGCAGGTCGAGGAGTATATCGAGGAACATTCCGATGCCATGTTCACCCATGGCATCTGCCCTGAGTGTCTCAAGAAGAACGATCCCGATATATATGACAAAATATTCGAAGAAGACAAGTAAAGAGAAGCGGTTCTTTTTGAAGAGGAGGCGGTGACATCATGTCAGGATCCAGCGCCGGGACACGATTGCTGTTCGGTTTTATCGCGGGTTTTCTCGCCACACTGATTTTCCACCAGTTGACGCTGGCGGTGCTGTGGTTTTTTCGTGTGGCGCCATTCAGACCTTTCTCGATGGCCGCAACTCAGCCATTCGGAGTGCCTTCGGTGTTCTCCCTGGCATTTTGGGGCGGCGTATGGGGTATTGTATTTGCGTTGATCGAGCGCAGATTTCCGCGCCGGGGCTATTGGGTGACGCTCTTTCTGTTCGGCGCCATACTTCCTTCGCTCGTCGCCCTGTGCGTTGTCCTGCCGCTTAAAGGCAGACCCATGGGCGGATGGCCTCCGTCTCTGCTGGTGACGGCGTTCCTCATCAACGGCGCCTGGGGCATCGGCACCGGGCTGATCTTCAAGGCGCTGTCAGCCCGGTCCAATGGGTCTCATAAGTAACAACGCAATCCTCACCGCCTCTCAGTTTGAGAGGGGTTGGGGCGCTCATGACATCAATATCCTCGTGCTTTATTCTCGTATCTTCAAAACGATCTTTCCGCGCACATGACCCTTCTGGCTCAGTTCGTGAGCCCTCTGCGCCTCTGCGAGGGGCAGGACCGTCTCCACTACGGGCCTTACCTTGCCCTCGTCTATCAATCCGGCTATCTGCATGAGCTGCCGGGAATCAGACTTAACAACCATGTGGGCCCCGCGAACACCGTACCTGGCAAGGTCCTCGGCCGAAGGTTCTTCGAGAGTAGAAACCACGATTCCACCCTTTTTCAGGACGCGCAACGAGCGATCGAGCACCTCTCCTCCCTGAGTGTCCAGAACGCAGTCCACGCCGCTCACTTCATCCTCGAATTTCTTCGTCGTGTAATCGATGACCATGTCGGCGCCGAGTCTCTTGACGAACTCCTCGTTCTGGGCCGACGCGGTCCCTATCACCCGCGCTCCCTTCCATTTCGAGAACTGGACGGCAAAATGTCCCACGCCGCCCGCTGCCGCGTGGATCAGCACCGTCTGCCCGGCCGAAAGATTTGCCCGGTCAAAGATCGACTGCCACGCGGTGAGCGCAGCGATCGGGACCGATGCCGCGTGAACATAGTCGATGGTCTTCGGCTTATAGGCGATGTTTTCAACGCGGCTGACAACGTATTCGGCGTACGCGCCGTCGCGTCCGGAGTCGAGCTTGCCGTACACCTCATCGCCTTCCTGGAATCCTTTGTCTCCGCGACCAAGTTCCACGACCACTCCCGAAACGTCCCACCCGAGAATCAAGGGAAGCTTGTGCTTGAGCCAGCCTTTGGCATAGCCCTCGCGGACCTTCCAGTCGATGGGGTTGACACCGGCCGCATGCACTTCTATGAGCACCTCGCCAGAGAACGGCTCCGGCCTCGGTGCGTCCTCTTCTACCATAACCTGCGGTCCGCCGTATGAATGAATGCGGACCGCCTTCATTGTCGCTAACGATGTCATTGTCGCCATCTTCATTCTCCTTTCCGGCCGGGAGGGCATGTCTCAATCTTTTTCGACATGCCCTCTCAAGAACCGGTCCTATCGTTTATCCTTATGCCCTGTGCATAGTCTCCACGGGCACGCATTTCATCTCCGGCTCTGTCCAGACGCATACCTCCCCAGCCGCCACAAGCCGCCTGGCCTGAAGAATCGAGGCAATATGCAGCATAATGAACAGCGGCACCAGGAACGTCGGGATGAGAACGAGCGGTAATTCAGCCATCGGGAAGGTCGTTATCCCGGCAGCGAGCCCGAAGCCGAGTACTGAGCTCAGCGCTCCGAGACTCACCGCGACAGCGAGGTCCAGTATCCCGAACAGGTTCCAGACCAGGAAGAGCCTGCCCGCCGCGAATGCGGGTCTCCTTCTCAGAGCCAGAATCACGAACGGGGCAGTAATGCCGATCGCCATGTCTCCGAGTCCGGCCGGCCAGGCAAACAGACCGGGCAATACCCCATAAACATACAGGGCGATGAACCCCAGTCCAGCGAACCTCCATGCCTGTATCCCTGCCGCGACCGGAAGATCGATAGACAGCACGAAGTCACGAAACCGCCTCACCGTCCAATACAGGCCGAGGAAAACGATGATCGGCGCGAGCACTCCCACAAGGATCGGGAGAGGTATTTCCCCCGGCGCTCTCACATAGGCATTATTGGCAGCGAGAATATACGCCAGCGCCAGCCAGAGAAACAGCAGTACGCCGGTAATCACCTTTGTCCTTGAATCTAATTTATGTTCAGTATCATTCATGGTATATCTCCTTTTCAACGGCGCCTCCGGCCCCAATAAATAAGGCCGGACCGCCATAAGGAATCTTCATTTCCTTCGGCAGCTCGGCCATCTCCGTATCGGGAAGATCCGCCGCTTTCCGCCCCCTCCTCGCGAAGGGTTCGGCTTTCTCGGGAATCGCCCTATTTGATAGTTTTATTCTA
>JBLNHB010000220.1:0-4051 GCA_050268805.1 bacterium
ACATTCAGTATCTGCTCCCTGCCCTTTACATCGGGCTGGGACACAACGACCTGCCGGTCGAATCTCCCGGGCCTGAGAAGCGCGGGATCGAGAACATCAGGCCTGTTCGTTGCCGCGACAATGATAATGCCCTCTTTCCCCTCAAATCCGTCCATCTCGACGAGGAGCTGGTTGAGGGTCTGTTCCCGCTCGTCATGCCCGCCGCCGAGGCCTGCCCCGCGGTGGCGGCCGACAGCGTCGATTTCATCGATGAACACAATGCAAGGAGCGTTCTTCTTTGCCTGATCAAAGAGGTCGCGGACCCGGGAAGCGCCGACACCGACGAACATTTCGACGAAATCGGAGCCTGATATGGAAAAGAAGGGAACGTCGGCTTCGCCCGCAATGGCTTTTGCGAGGAGCGTCTTCCCCGTTCCCGGAGAGCCGACGAGGAGAACTCCCTTGGGGATCTTTCCGCCGAGCTTGGTGAATTTCTGAGGGTCTCTCAGGAAATCGATGATCTCCTCCACCTCATTCTTCGCTTCCTCCACACCGGCGACATCCTTGAAGGTCACCTTCACCGATTTGTCCGACACGAGCCTCACCTTCGCCTTGCCGAAAGAGAGGGCCTTGTTGCCACCTGACTGCATCTGACGCATGAAGAAAATCCAGACAAGCGCGAGGAAGATGATGGGTCCCCATGAGAAGAAGAAATTCATGTACCAAGGACTCTGTTCCGGCGGCTTGGCGGATATTTTGATGCCCTTCTTATGGAGTTCGTTCACGAGTCCCTGATAATCAGGGGAATACGTCTTGAACTTTGTCCCGTCCTTCAGAATCCCCGTTATTTCTTCGCCCTTGATGATCACCTCATCGAGCTGACCCTCTTCGAGCTTCTGGAGAAAATCCGAGAAATTGAGCTCTTTCATGCTCTGCGATGGGCCGCTCAGAAGATTGAAGAGCATGATGATCAGGACACCAATGAGCAACCAGATGAAAAGGCTTCTATAGATGTTCAATACACCTTCCTCCGCAGCAACTTATTGGTCATTGTACCACAGACCAACGAATATTTTCATTATGAGGAATGCTCTCCGTTGCGAAGGGAGAGCAGGTATCCCTTGAGTTTCCGGATCGCGTTCGCCCGGTGGCTTATCCTGTTTTTCTCCTCCGTCCCGAGTTCGGCAAATGTCTTGTCATACCCCCGTGGAACAAAGAGCGGGTCATAGCCGAAGCCGGAGGTCCCCCGGGGAACATCGAGGAGATGCCCCTGCACCTCGCCTTCGAAATAGAGCGTTTCGCGGCCGTCATAGAGACAGAAGACGCTTATGAACCGCGCGGTCCTCTTTTCAGGGGAAACCCCGTGGAGGTCAGAGAGGAGCTTCCCGATATTCTCCCGGTCCGTTGCCAGGGCAGAAGCATATCGGGCAGAATAGACGCCGGGTGCTCCGCCGAGAATGTCCACAGCGAGTCCCGAGTCTTCCGAAAGCACAGGAATTCTGGTATGATCAAACACGGTCTGTGCCTTTTTCAGGGCGTTCTCCTGGAATGTATTCCCGTCCTCGATCGCCTCGGGAACACCGGGAAATGCATCGAGACCGACAAACTCGACGCCGGTGCCGCTGAAGAGCTGATTGATCTCTGCGATCTTGCCTCTATTTCTTGTAGCCAGGATAATTTTCTTCACCGAGCGCCACCCGCTGAATGTCGACCAATTCCTTGATCCCCTTTTCAGCCAGGGCCATCATCTCGAGCATGGTATCCTTCGAGAATGCTTTTCCTTCGGCAGTACCCTGGACCTCGACAATTTTCCCGTCGCCGGTCATCACGACGTTCATATCGACTTCCGCTGAAAAATCCTCCTCATAGCAGAGGTCGAGGACCGGTCTTCCGCCCACAATTCCGACACTGACTGCGGCAAGAGCATTGGTGATGGGGTTCCTCACGAGGATGCCGTTTCTCAGTCCATAGTTCACCACATCCACGAGGCAGACATAGGCTCCGGTGATGGAAGCGGTCCTCGTACCTCCGTCAGCCTGGATCACATCACAGTCGACCCATATGGTCTTCTCCCCGAGGCTTTCGAGGTCAACGACCGCCCTCAATGCCCTGCCGATGAGCCGCTGGATTTCCTGGGTCCTTCCGCTCACCCTTCCTGTTGAAGATTCCCTGACCATTCTCACCGGCGTGGACCGGGGAAGCATGCCGTACTCTGCGGTCACCCATCCCTTCTTCTGGTCCTTCAGAAAGGGCGGCACTTTTTCCTCAATGGTCGCGGTGCAGATCACCCGGGTATTGCCCATCTCGATAAGAACCGATCCCTCAGCAGTGTTCAGGAAGTTGCGGCGTATTTTGACCGGCCGTAATTCGGAACTGCCCCTTCCGTCTTTTCTCATGCGACATCCTCCATCATCGTGTATCCTCTGTCCCTTGATTGACTCAGATAATATCCACCAGTGTTATATCGTCGATCGGTTCGCCGAGAAACCGTTCTCCCACTTCCCTGAAGCGCGACGGTGAATCGGTGACAAAGAATTTCTTCCTCCCCTTGTTCTTCTGCTGCCGTGTGAGATTATTCTCCTTGATGAGAGTTTTTGTCTCCTTCGCGGTCTCGACCGCTGAATCGATGAGAACCGTCCCTCTCTCCATGTACCGGCTGATCATCCCCTTCAGGAGGGGGTAGTGGGTACACCCGAGCACCAAGGTATCGACCGCCTGCTTCCTGAGAGGGGCGAGGTATTCCTCCACAACCGCCTTTGCAATCCTGCCCTTGGTCCATCCTTCTTCCACGAGCGGCACAAAGAGGGGACAGGGCCTTGCGAAAATCTCGACATCATGGATGAGTCCGGAGAGTATCTTCTGATAAGCGCCGCTCTTGATCGTCGCCTCGGTCCCGATGACCCCGATCCTGGCTCCCCGCGAATTTCGGGCAGCGGCCCGCGCTCCGGGATCGATAACGCCGATCACCGGAATCGAGAATCTGTCCCTCAGCTTTTCGATGCTCACCGCCGACACGGTATTGCATGCGACAACGAGCACCTTGATACGCTGCTTGATGAGAAACTGGGCGTTCTGGAAGCTGTACCGTATGACGGTCGAAGCGGACCGGATGCCGTAGGGCACCCGCGCGGTATCGCCGAGATACACGATGTCCTCGTAGGGCAACGCCGAAGCAAGTTCTCTGAACACCGTCAGTCCCCCGATGCCTGAATCGAAGACGCCGATCGGCCTGTTTCTCATCGTGGGATTACTCAAAGGACAGCTCTTGCTTTACCAGCAGTTTCAGGGGGCGGTCGGCGGCAAAGTGGCCCCCGATGGTATCCGTTTCCTTATGATCAATGAGGATCTTCATGTCGTCTATATTCGCATTCGAAGCGGCCGTCTCGTAGAGGCCCCTGAGAAGGAGAAACTCATCCAGGGCATCACCGTGGAAGTTCCTCTTGAAATCCTCCGAGAGATCGATATAGGTAATACCGTCATTCCCCACATAGACGCCCAGCAAAATGCTGTTCACCGGTATGATGTTCCGCTTCAATGCAGGTGATCCTTTCAGAAACTCCGTTATCGCACTCTTCAGGACCTTCTTCTGAGAAAAGACCCTTTCCAGCACCCGAACCTCGAGAATGAGCCTCGATTCGTCGGGGAGAAAGACCTTCACCGTCATCGTTCCTTCACCCGTCTTCTGTTCATTGACGCTTCCCGGGCTTTGCTTTACAGGAGTTTTTGCCATATAGACCAGGAGGGCGGCCAAGAGAGAGAAGAAGACAACAGCGCTTATGATAACGATGAGTCTATCTCTTTTCATAGGCGATAATTCCCCGTAACAGAGCATTGATGATTGCGGAGCGGTCTGCGTCGCTGTATCCGAAATCTTTCTTGTCAGGCAGTTCGATGAGAAGTGCCGGGGCCCCGATCGCGGAAAGCAGCGGCAGGGGCATCTGCCTGATCTTCACGTTTCTCTTGAACCGCTGCTTCAGCGATTCACCGATGGCCCGTGCAAATTCATCGCTTTTCTTCATATACTTAAATTGCTGGTACTGGAGTTCATACTGGGCCGCGGCATCGCTCAGAG
>JBLNHB010000221.1:0-10793 GCA_050268805.1 bacterium
ACGCTCGTATATTTCAAGGAAGAAATGGGGAAGATTTAGAGTCTTTTCGGGAATTGTGTTATCCCCCCCTTTAGAAAAGGGGGGCGAGGGGGGATTTGAGGGTGATTCGGAGGGGTTATGAGTTTCCTGCCTTGCGATATCGCCTTTCTTGAACAAGCCACATAATATACCCGAACACTCCGCCGCCCGCGACCGCGCAAATCAAAAACACGGCAAGGATATCGGTGATGCTCAGCGGCTCTTTCGGAGGATTGATGATATTCAATACCACGAACATAGGCAACCCATACGAGAGGATGCCGGTGAGCAGAATAAACCTGATCATCCCCTTCTCCCGGATCTTCTTCCACTTCTCGAATTCTTGAGGCTTCATGTGTTGACTCCTCCTTTGACCAATGACGGGAGATGGTCAGTCTCATCTTCGGGCAATGAGAAGCGGCATGACCGCAAACACACCAAGCATCATGTAATAAACCGCTCCGGCCACTGGGTCCCGGCTTGCAAAGTATTCGCCGATTGACAGGCCGCGAAGCCGCAGTACAAGTGCGAATTCCGCTGCCAGCAGCAACGCAAGCGCGATGAAACCCATAGCAAGTCGACTCGACAACGTGGATGGCACGGCAAGACGCCGGACTATCCACCGGGCCGCGACAATGATGACCGCGAGCATGATGGGTGCTTCCATCAACTCCGCCAGTCTCGCGCCGAAACGCGGAACAGCCCAGAGGATGCGGATGGGCCCAAGGACGAATCCAACCCCAAATACGAGGATGAAATAGAGCACCCCGGCTTTCAAAATCTTCATTGCGGCTTGAGGCCTTCCGTTTCCGCTGTCTCGTTCTCGCAAAAGGATTTCACCGTGCTGTATGACGCTCGGCCTGAGCTGAGTCAGATGGATGTGCAGGGAGACAAAAAACTACTTTATCTTCACATCCTTGAGCTCGATGCTCACCTTGTGGAACCAGTTCCTATAGCCGCTCAGCGTGCCCGTAAAAGATACTGACTGGCCTTTCCTAAGTTTTTCAGCTTTATGGTCTGCGGTGACGAGGGTAACATTCGCCTTTGAGGATCCTCCGACCTTTACGAGCACTTTGAATTTGCTCCTTCCGCCCTTCACATCGTCAACAGTCCCTGACCAGGTGACCTCTTTACCCTTTACCTTCTTCCAGTACCCCTGGGTAGCGACTTTCGTGTTCCTGTCAGGGTCGAGGTTTTTTTCGACCTCACCAAAGGAGACGGCGAGTGCCGTACCGCCAAAGAAAAGGAGTATGCCCAATGTGAGAACGTATACAATGAGAGTCCGATGAAGCGTGGGCGTAGATTTTTCTATCATCGAAGTCCTCCTTTAAAGAACGATTTCGGTTCCGATTCCTTTCTGAGTAAATATCTCAAGGAGAAGACAGTGCTCGACCCTTCCGTCGATGATATGCGACTTCGCGACACCTTCCCCGAGCGAATCCAGGCAGGCCTCCACCTTCGGGAGCATGCCTCCCGAAATCGTGCCGTTCTTGATAAGCTTCATGACTTCCGTCTTCTTGAGGGTCGATAATTTCGCCCCTTTCTTGTCCGTGATCCCGTCAACATCAGTGAGGAGGATGAGCTTCTCCGCCTTAAGGGAAGAGGCAACGGCCGACGCGATTGTGTCGGCGTTGATGTTGTAGGTAACGCCGTTCTCATCGACACCCACCGGTGCGATCACCGGAATAAATCCGTCACGGTCGAGGGTCGAGAGAATCGTAGTATCAACCGACTCGACCTCTCCCACGAGCCCCAGATCGATGATCTCGTCCACCCCTGTCTTGGGCGACTTCTTCCTGATGAGCTTCTTCTTTGCCCTGATCAACCCGCCGTCTTTCCCGGTCAACCCGACCGCCCTGCCGCCGTTATTGTTAATGAGCGTGACGATCTCCTTGTTCACGAGACCGCCCAAGACCATCTCGACGATGTCAACGGTCTCCCGGTCCGTAAATCGCTGGCCGTCGATGAACCGCGGTGTCTTGCCCATCCGTTTCATGGTGTCCGATACTCTCGGGCCTCCGCCGTGGACAATGACCGGGTTGATGCCGATGTATTTAAGGAGGACCACGTCCCGCGCAAAAGCGTCCTTCAGCTCCTCCTTTACCTGCGCCGCGCCGCCATACTTGATGACGAGCGTCTTCCCGTAGAATTTTCTGATATAGGGAAGTGATTCGATCAATACCTGTGCTTTTTTGAGTTCACTCATATCCCACCTGCCGATGTGTGCGCTTAACGCTCTCCGAATAGTTTACACATTTTGTCATTCTCCGGCTTGACCGTCCCGAATGCTTTCGGGACAGATTCTTTTCTCTGGATTGCCCGATCAAGTCGGGTAATGACGACGAATAGTAAGAATATTATGTTCCTTTACTGATCTCAAACCATTCATCCCGGCGCCAAGGTCACCGAGAGTTCCTGCTCTACGGAGATGAGGGGAAACTCTTATTCTCAATAATTTCTCTCTGTGAGCTCTGTGGTAAAGAAGTTCAGTGTGCAAATACTATATGCATTTTTGAGCTATTTTGTGAATACAGCCTATGCCTGCTCTCTGTAGGTAACGACGAGAACAGGGTAGCCTTCATCCGCGAGCGCCTTTGCGACCGGTTCGACAGCATCCCGTGAAGGGTATTTTCCCACACAGACCCTGAAGTACTCATCGCCCCTCACATTCGCTCTGGATACATACACATTTTCATAGCTCCGGGAGAGAATGTCCCTCAACCGCAGGGCATTGTCCTTTTGCCTGAAGGAGCCTACCTGGATCGTTAACGGCCCCTGACCGACCAGGTTTTCATACCGGACGTACTTCACGTACCGCAAGTCCCGGTCCAGGATTTCGGCCTTGACCGCCGCGGTCCCGTCTGCTACCATCCCGATCTCCTTCGCGGCGCCGAGGGAGAGGTCAAGGTCCCTGCCTTCGACAAAAGGTCCTCTGTCGGTAACGGTGACGATCACGCTCTTTCCGTTTTCTCTGTTGGTCACTTTAAGGCGCGTTCCGAAGGGAAGGCTCCGGTGGGCGGCGGTCCTGCCGTTCATGTCGAAGATCTCGCCCGACGCGGTCGGCCTGCCGTGGAACTCATCGGCATAATAAGACGCCGTGCAATGAAAAGGTCCTGAATCTCCCACTTTCATCTCCTGGAGAGATGAGGAGCAGGAGAAAACCATCATGCAGAGGATAGAGAGGAGATAACGCGAGCGGATCATCATCGGGTGCCCTTTACTCCTTCGGGAAAAGTGAAGGAATGTTCTCCCTCACAGGATGTACCGGCTGAGATCTTCGTTCTTGACGATATCGGACAATTTTTCGCGCACATATTCCCGGTTAATGGCGAGCGCCCCGTTCTTCCGCTCAGGGGCCTCGAAGGAAACGTCTTCCAGGAGCTTCTCGAGAACGGTATGGAGCCTCCTCGCGCCGATGTTCTCGGTCCGCTCATTCACGAGCGCCGCGATCGTCGCGATTTCGTCGATCGCGTCGTCGCTGAACTGCAGGTCGACCCCTTCGGTCAGGAGCAGCGCGCAATACTGCTTGATCAGGGCGTTGCTCGGTTCAGTCAGGATCCTCACAAAGTCCCCCTTCTCGAGGGGATCGAGTTCGACCCGTATCGGAAATCTGCCCTGGAGCTCGGGAATGAGGTCAGACGGTTTTGAGACATGGAAGGCGCCGGCAGCAATGAAGAGAATGTGCTCGGTCTTCACCGGACCATGCTTGGTCGTGACCGTGGTGCCTTCGACGACCGGCAGCAGGTCCCTCTGCACTCCCTCGCGCGATACATCGGGACCGACCGCGCTCCCCCGCCCCGCGATCTTATCGATCTCATCCACAAAAACAATACCGTTCTGTTCGGCCCGCTCGATTGCTTCCTTGGTAATTTTATCGGTATCGATCAACTTGTTCGCCTCTTCCTGCGTCAGGAGTACGATCGCATCCCTGACCTTGGCCTTCTTTCTCTTCGGCCTCTCCGGAAAAATATTCCCGAGCATCTCCTTGAGATTGATCTCGAGCTCTTCCATACCGACATTCGAGATCACGCCGAAGGGCATGATCTTTTCCCGGACCTCGATATCCACATACCGTTCGTCGAGCTTTCCCTCCCTGAGCTGCTTTCTCAGCTTTTCCCGCGTCTCGGCCTGGGTGTCGATCTCCTCAGCTGTCGGCGGAAATGTTCCTTTCAGGGATCTCGGCGCAGGAAGGAGGAGCTCGAGAATCCTCTCCTCGGCATGCTCCTTCGCCTTTTCCTGCACGTTCTTCAGGTGCTCATCCTTGACCATCTTGATGGCAACTTCCGTGAGGTCCCGTATAATGGACTCAACGTCCCGGCCCACATATCCGACCTCGGTGAATTTCGAAGCTTCGACTTTGACGAAGGGCGCATCAGCGAGCCTGGCAAGCCTGCGGGCGATCTCTGTTTTGCCGACCCCCGTCGGCCCGATCATGATGATGTTCTTCGGCAGGACCTCATCTCTCAGCAGCGGCGAGAGCTGCTGCCGTCTCCAGCGGTTCCTCAGGGCAATCGCGACCGCCTTCTTGGCGTTCTTCTGTCCGATGATGAACTTGTCGAGCTCTTCAACGATTCTTCTCGGCGTTATATCCATCAAAGCTCCTCGATCATAATGTTCTCGTTCGTGTAAATGCAGATCCCGGCGGCGATGCGCATCGCCTTCTCCACGATCTCCCGTGCCGGAAGATCGGTGTTCTCCTTCAGCGCCTTTGCCGCTGCTTGGGCAAAGGGACCGCCCGACCCGATGGCGGCAATGCCGTCCTCGGGCTCGATCACATCGCCGGTACCCGAGAGCACAAAGGTGTGGTCTTTATCGGTGACGACGAGCAATGCCTCGAGTCTCCTGAGGACCCGGTCGGTCCTCCAGTCCTTCGCGAGTTCCACCGCGGCACGGGTCATGTTTCCCCGGTAAGCTTCGAGCTTCGCCTCGAATTTCTCGAAGAGGGTAAAGGCATCAGCCGTTGCACCGGCAAAACCCGCGAGCACCCGTTCGTTGTACAGCTTCCTGATCTTGTTCGCATTGTGCTTGAGCACGGTCGTGCCCAGGGTGACCTGTCCGTCCGCACCGAGAGCGACCGCGCCGTTCTTTCTCACACAGAGTATGGTCGTGCCGTGAAACATTGTTTTCTCCTGTGCATTGTCCATGAATGTTAATTCTAAACGAAGCCTCCGCGCTCTGGCAAGGCATCCAGCTCAGTCTTTTCCCCCCGACCCTTGGAGCCTTTGGGCCCTGGACCCCTTGAGCCCTTGGACCCTGTTTCCCCTTTTTTATTCAGGTTTTGGTTTCTTGTCCTTATCAGCCAGAGGATGCGAGCTGTCATACACATCGATGAGATGCCTGATATCGAGATGGGTATACTTCTGTGTAGTCGAGAGGCTCGCGTGTCCGAGGAGCTCCTGGATCACCCTGAGGTCAGCGCCTTCCTGGAGCAGATGGGTAGCAAAAGTGTGCCTGAGCGTGTGAGGGCCGATCTTCCCCCTGATGCCGAATGCCCTCGCATAGGCAACGACCATTCTCCTGATGCTCCGGTCGGTGAGCCGCTCTCCTCTCGCATTGAGGAACAGCGCCTGCTCATCCCTCTTTTTCATAAGCGCCCTTTCGGCAAGGTAACGCTTGATCGCGTCGAGTGCCGTGCTCCCGACCGGCACAATGCGCTCCTTCTTCCCTTTTCCTTTCACCTTCACCAATCCCTCGGCAGAGTCCAGGTCATGAACATCAAGGGAAGAGAGTTCATGGATCCGGATGCCGCTCGAATAGAAGAGCTCGAGAATCGCCCTGTCCCGGAGGGGAATAAACCCTTCGCCGTCGGGCTTTTCAACGAGGCCAAAGGCGTCATCGACCGAGAGAAACACCGGCTGCTTCTTCGGCAGTTTGGGGGAAGGGACGAGCCTCGCAGGGTTCTTTTCCATGATGCCTTCCCGGTTCAGAAAAGCGAAGAATGACTTGACCGCGGCGAGCCGCCTCGATACCGTTGTCTTCTGAAGCCCCCGGGAAATCTGGGATGCGACAAATCCCCTGATGTCATGCATATCCACGCTGGTCACGTCATCCGCGGAAAGACTCCCGATAAAGATGGAGAGGTCTTTCCGGTAGGCCCTGAGGGTGTGCAGAGAAACACCTTTCTCGGTCTTCATGTGCCGCAGAAAGTCCTCGATATAGCCCTTGGTCCTGCTCATGTCCCGACGCCCTCTCGGATCACCACTGCCTGCCTGAGATATTCCTCCCAATCTCTCAAAGCCCGTTGAGCGATCATTGTTTTCTTCAGCCCCTTGTCCTTCACCTTCTTCCCGAGGGGGGGAAACAATCCGAGATTGATATTGCTCGGCTGAAAGGCCTCTCCCTCATACCGGGTAATATACCTGAGAAGGCTGCCGTGGGCAGTCGTTTCAGGCGCCGGGATAAAGGGCGACGCGAGCATTTTCCGCACCGCGCTGATGCCGCTCAGGAGACCCATGGCGGTCGATTCGAGATAGCCCTCCACGCCGCTCAACTGGCCGGCGATAAACAGAGTAGCCCTCGACTTCAGCGACAGATCATCGCTAAGGAGCTTCGGAGAATTGATAAAGGTATTCCGGTGAATGCTTCCGTACCTTAGGAATTCCGCGTTTTCGAGTCCGGGGATCAGCCTGAATACCCGCTCCTGTTCAGGCCATCTGAGCCTGCACTGAAATCCCACCATGTTATAAGCGGTCTTCTCCCTGTTCTCTGTCCTGAGCTGGACCACCGCATAGGGCTGCTTGCCGGTCATCGGGTCGATCAATCCCACCGGTCTCAGGGGCCCGAATCTCAGGGTGTCTTTCCCCCGCTCCGCCATCACCTCAACAGGCATACATCCCTCGAAGACCTTGATGTTCTCGAAATCCCGAGCTACAACCCGGTCTGCGCTCACGAGAGCGTCATAGAACCGGTTATACGCTTCCTCGTCCATGGGACAGTTGATGTAATCATCACCGCCTTTCCCGTATCGTGAACTCTGAAAGACTTTCGTGAAATCGATCGATTCAGAGCTCACGATCGGCGCGATGGCATCGTAGAACGAGAGATAGGCGCTGTCCATGTGAGATTTCAGCGCCGATGTCATCGCCTCTGACGTGAGCGGCCCGGTCGCGACAATGCAAAACCCCTCCGGCAGAAGAGAGACCTCTTCGCGTATCACCTCAATAAGAGGATGGGACATGATCTTTTCGGTGATAAGACCCGAAAAGAGGGTGCGGTCGACAGCGAGTGAACCGCCTGCAGGAACACTCGTTCTCCTCGCCGCTTCCATGATCAGGGAACCCGCCATCTCGAGTTCCCTTTTCAAAATGCCTGAGGGAGAGACAGGGTCATCGGACCGCAGAGAGTTGGAGCATACCAGCTCACCAAGGCTTGCGGTCGTGTGCGCTCCGGTCAGCCTCTGCGGCCTCATCTCGAAGAGTCTGACGGGTATTCCGGATTTCGCGGCCTGCCACGCTGCCTCGGAGCCGGCCAATCCTCCGCCGATGATGGTCAATGCCATGCACTATTGTGCCACAGGAAGAGGATGATTTTCATTCACGACCACACAGAAACCTCATGGTATCCTTCCATTGACACCGCTCTCATGTAACTGGTATAAAAGATGACCATGGCGACGGCAAAGAAGATATGGATGGACGGAAAACTGGTGGACTGGGAAAAAGCCCAGGTGCCTGTCATGACCCATACGCTTCACTATGGGCTCGGCGTGTTTGAAGGGATCAGGTGCTACAAAACCGATACGGGGTCCGCCGTCTTCCGGCTGGAAGATCACATCGACCGGCTGTTGAAATCCGCGCACATCTTCATGCTCAAGATACCCTTCTCGCGCGAGGAGATCATCAAGGCGACTATCGAGACCATCAAGGAAAACGGCCTCGCTGAGTGCTATATCAGACACCTCGTCTATATCGGTGAAGGCACCATGGGAATCTATGTGAAAGACAATCCGATCCGGCTGGCTATCGCCGCCTGGGAATGGGGGAGCTATCTCGGCGATGAGGGCCTGACAAAGGGAATCAGGGTGAAGACATCATCGTTTGTCCGGGGACATGTGAATTCGAACATGGCCCGTGCGAAGGTGTGCGGTTATTATGTGAATTCGCAGCTCGCCAAGAAAGAAGCCGTCTCGAACGGATACCAGGAGGCCCTGTTTCTCGATGCCGACGGCTTTGTGTCGGAAGGCAGCGGGGAGAATGTGTTCATCATCAGAAGGGGCGTTGTCAAGACAACACCCCTCACATCAATTCTCGAAGGGATAACCCGCGACAGCATTATGCAGATTGCCGGGGATGAGGGAATCGAGGTGCAGGAAGCCCGGTTCACGAGGGACGAGGTTTACATCGCCGATGAGGCATTCTTTACCGGCACCGCGGCAGAGATCACGCCGATCGTCGAGCTCGACAACAGGACCATTGGGACAGGCAAGCCGGGACCGATCACAAAACGGATTCAGGATATCTTCTTCGATGCCATTCGGGGGAAGAACAAGAAATATTCCCGGTGGCTCACCTACCTCTGATCGTTATCAATCTGTTTCGCACTTCTGAGAAACCAAAGAAAAAGGGGCTCTTTCGAGCCCCTTATAATTATGCACCAGCGCGTCTTGCCGCTTATTACTTCACGTGGCACTTTGCGCACTCGGTTGCCTTGAAGGCCTTTGTGCCGTTGTGGCATGTGCCACACTGCTTGCCCTCATTGATGTCCTTCATGGTGATCTTTGTTGCAGCCTTCTTCATCTGGAAGAGAGCCGGATGACAGTCGTTGCACTTGAGGCCTTTATCAGCATGCTTCTTGCCGTCAAATACAACCTTGCCTGCGTCGCCGCCGGCATAGTCGACTGTCTTTCCCGCGGGAACTGCGAAAGCGGCCCCGACAAATGCGACTGCGATAATGATTACGATAGCGAGAACGAACATTTTCCTCATCTCATTCACCTCCTCTCTTGTGATGTTTTGCTTCTGGAGCAAAAAACTTCATGCATTTAAGGCAAAAAAATACAAATACAGGAAAACGTGAACAAAAATATACTTCAAATCAAGTGTTCTTGTCAAGCAAAAAATTGCCCGGTGTGCGGAAATACAGTTTTCATCACCAATTTGATTTCATTTTTTTATTCATGTTACAATTTCAAAACCAACGTAAGGAGCCTCCCTATGGATAATAGACGCTTTATCGAAGGGCTCACCTTCGACGATGTACTGCTCTACCCGGCAAAATCCAATGTTCTTCCGAAGGATGCAGATATTTCAACGAACCTGACGAAGAATATCAGAATCAACATCCCGATCGTCAGCGCCGCGATGGACACCGTTACCGACAGCAAACTGGCGATCGCGATAGCACGCGAAGGCGGCATCGGCATCCTCCACCGGGCAATGTCTCCGGAGAAGCAGGCGTCCGAGATCGACCGGGTCAAGAAGTCTGAGAGCGGCATGATTATCGATCCCATCACGATAACTCCTGATGCACCGATTTCCGATGCCATGGACCTCATGGAACGCTACAAGATCTCCGGAGTTCCGGTGACGGAAAAAGGAAAGCTCATCGGCATCCTGACGAACAGAGACCTACGCTTCGAAACGAACAGAAAGAGGAAGGTCTCCGAGGTGATGACCAGGGAAAAGCTGATCACCGCGAAAGAGGGCACAGACCTGGACGAGGCAAAAAAGATCCTCCACAAGTACAAGATCGAAAAGCTTCCGATCGTTGATAAGACGTTCAATCTCAAGGGCCTGATCACCATAAAGGACATCGAGAAGAGGAAGAAATATCCCCATGCCTGCAAGGACAGCGTGGGAAGGCTGAGGGTCGGCGCCGCCATCGGCGTTGGTGAGGACGCTCTCTACCGGGCCGAACTCCTGGTAAAAGCCGGAGGGGATATGATCGTCATTGATACTGCCCATGGCCATTCTGAATCGGTAATCCAGATGATACGAACGATCAAGAAACGGTTCGAGATCGATGTGATCGCAGGAAACGTCGCGACCTCCGAGGCCACAGAAGACCTCATCAAGGCAGGCGCCGATGCCGTGAAGGTCGGGATCGGGCCCGGGTCCATCTGCACGACAAGAATTGTGGCGGGAGCCGGTGTCCCGCAATTCACCGCTATTATGTCTGCTCATCAGATCGCAAAAAAATACGGAATCCCCGTGATCGCCGACGGCGGCATAAAATACTCCGGCGACATCACCAAGGCGCTTGCCGCAGGAGCGGATTCGGTCATGATCGGAAGCCTCTTTGCCGGCACCGATGAATCGCCCGGAGAGGTGGTCCTCTATCAGGGGAGAAGCTATAAGGTATACCGCGGCATGGGATCGCTGGGGGCAATGACACAGGGCTCAAAGGACCGGTACGGACAGGAAGGGATTGAGAGTTCAAAGCTCGTTCCCGAGGGTGTCGAAGGGAGAGTCCCTTACAAAGGGACCATAGCGCAGAGCATCCATCAGCTCATTGGCGGTCTCCGCTCCGGCATGGGATACTGCGGCTGCAAGACCCTTCCGGAGCTGAGAAAGAAGGCACGCTTTGTGCGGATCACGAACGCGGGACTCAGGGAAAGCCATGTTCACGACGTCATTATCACCAAAGAAGCACCGAACTACCGTGGGGAATGGCAGTAAAAAAACCGGGATTAGGGGTTTAAAGACCGGGGTTAGGGATTCGGGATTGGGGGTTAGAAAACACCAATCCCCAACCCCAAACGACTAAACCTTGCCTCTTCACCAACCCCAAACCCCTCTTTATTGTTGGCATACATGCACGAAGAAAAAATATTAGTC
>JBLNHB010000222.1:0-3776 GCA_050268805.1 bacterium
ACCCGGATACCCCGGTATTCAGGGGGATGATTCACAAGGTAACTCATCTCATCAGGGTTGCGGAAGAGTAGCAGGGAGGAGACCATGAGGCTGGAAGATTTAAAACCCGCGGAGGGGAGCAAGCACAGCGACAAGAGGCTCGGCAGGGGGCCGGGATCCGGACACGGCAAGACCTCGACCAAAGGGCACAAAGGCCAGAAGGCCCGCAAGGGCGGGACGAAGGGTGCCGGATTCGAGGGCGGCCAGATGCCGATGCAGCGGCGGCTCCCGAAGATCGGGTTCAAGAACTACCCCTTCAAGCTCGAATTCGCGACGGTCAATCTCCGCGATATCGCCAAACTTGCTCCCGCAACGGAGATCACGCCCGATCTCCTCAGGGAAAAGGGGCTCGTGAAGAAGATGAAGCACGGCGTCAAGATTCTCGGCGACGGCGATATCAGCGGCCCGATCACCCTGAAGGCGCACGCCTTCAGCGACAGCGCAAAGAAGAAGATCATTGCAGCGGGCGGCAAGATCGAGGTAATCGAGTTTTGAGCGCTCTCGCCCGCATACAGAACATTTTCAAAATAGAAGAGCTGAAACACCGGGTCTTCTTTACCTTTGCCCTCCTCGCAGTGTACCGGATCGGATGCCATATCCCGACTCCCGGCATCAACGGCGAAGAGCTGAGCAAGTTCCTCACCGAGCGGGCCGGCGCGCTCATGGGATTCTTCGACATGTTCTCCGGCGGGGCGCTCTCGAGGGTAACGATCTTCGCACTCGGGATCATGCCCTATATCAGCGCCTCGATCATCCTCCAGCTCCTCACCGTTGTCATTCCCGCAATCGGGAAGCTCGCCAAGGAAGGGGAGCAGGGAAGGAAGAAGATCATCAAATATACCCGGTACGGCACGGTCCTCATCAGCGCGATCCAGTCCTTCGGCATCGCGATCGGCATCGAGAGCATGCAGGGGGGCGCATTCATCCAGAATCCGGGTCTCGGCTTCCGCATCATGACCATGATCACCCTCACCTCCGGCACCGCGTTTATTATGTGGCTCGGCGAACAGATCACGGAGCGGGGGATCGGCAACGGCATATCCCTCATCATTTTTGCGGGCATCGTGGCGCGGCTCCCCAATGCGCTCATCGGCACGTTCCAGCTTGTGAAGGCGGACGAGCTTTCCATTTTCCTCCTCATCGCCATTTTTGTTATGGCCATCGGGGTCATCGCCGTGATCATCTTCTTCGAACGGGGACAGCGAAAGATCCCGGTCCAGTATGCGAAGCGGATCGTGGGAAGAAAGATGTACGGCGGCCAGAGCACCCATCTGCCGCTCAAGGTCAATACCTCGGGCGTCATTCCCCCGATCTTCGCCTCATCGATCATATTCTTCCCGGCCCAGATCGCGAGCTTTGTCCAGGTACCCTGGGTCCAGGCGGTGGCACAGCAGCTGTCTCCCGGAAACTGGCTCTACACGCTCCTCTATGTAGGCATGATCCTGTTTTTCGCCTTCTTTTATACCGCAATCGTATTCAATCCCATCGATGTGTCTGACAACCTGAAAAAATACGGGGGCTACATACCGGGGATCAGGCCGGGGAAGAACACCTCGGACTACCTCTACCGGGTGCTCACACGACTGACCATGGTGGGTGCGATCTATCTGGCAGCGGTCTGCATCCTGCCCGAGATCCTGATCCGGAGGTTCAATGTTCCCTTTTACTTCGGCGGGACCTCGCTCCTCATTGTCGTCGGTGTCGCGCTCGACACGGTTTCCCAGATCGAGTCGCATCTGCTGACCCGGTCCTATGATGGTCTTCTCCGGAGAACGAGGATCAAAGGGAGAAAGGGCTGATTTTCCCTGGGACAGGGAGCTCATTGAAATTGTTGCAGAGGCATGGGTCCCCGGGGACGGGGGTGTCCAGGATGCCTGCGATTCTGTATGGTCATCACCAATGAGAGGGATAGGAGAAATCTCACTATTGCCTGCAGAATTGTGGCAGAGACCCTGCAGGCATTACGGAGCATCATCGGGCAGGGAGTGACGACGAAGGAACTCGACCTCTTTGCCGAAGAGTTCATCCGGTCAAAAGGAGGGGTTCCGGCGTTCAAGGGATACCGGGGATATCCGGCGAATATCTGCACCTCTCTGAATGATCAGGTTGTGCACGGAATCCCGTCCTCGTCTACGCGGCTGAGCGATGGCGACATCATCAGCATCGACCTCGGGGTGGTCTTCGAGGGATTGATCGGCGATGCGGCGGTCACCTATCCTGTCGGCGCCCTCTCGCCGCTTGCGAGCAGGCTCATCGCCGTAACGGAGGAGTCCCTCTGGCAGGGCATTGGCCAGGCCTTGGCAGGGAAACGGGTGTCGGACATCTCGGCGGCGATTCAGAGCACAGTCGAGTCGAACGGATTCTCGGTGGTCAGGGCATTTGTCGGCCACGGTGTTGGAAAGAGTCTCCATGAGGAGCCGCAGATTCCCAACTATGTGGTCAGGCAGGGGAACACGGTCCTGAAAAAGGGGATGGTTCTCGCGCTCGAGCCGATGGTGAACGCCGGCGGGTATGAGGTCTATGTCCAGAAGGACGGATGGACGGCCGTCACGGCAGACCGGTCGCTTTCGGCTCATTTTGAGCATACGGTGCTCGTGGGTGAGCGGGAAGCGGAAGTGTTGACTAAACTGAAATAGTATCAGTATAATTATTGGTTCATTTACGGATGTCAAAAGAAGAGAATATAGAGGTTGAGGGAACGATCGTCGAAACCCTGCCGAACGCGATGTTTAAGGTCGAACTGCCGGGCGGCCAGGTCATCCTCGCCTATGTCTCGGGAAAAATGAGAATGCACTATATCAAGATCCTGCCCGGTGACAAGGTGTTGGTGGAGATGTCTCCCTATGACCTGACCAAGGGACGAATCACGTACCGATACAAGTAGCAGTGGAGGAGCAATGAAAGTCCGGTCATCAGTAAAGCCGATCTGCACGAAATGCAAGATCATCAAGCGGAAGGGCGTTGTGAGAATAATCTGCGAAAACCCCAAGCATAAGCAGCGGCAGGGGTAAAGGAGCGAACATCACATGGCGAGAATAGCGGGCGTCGATTTACCGAAAAAGGAACGCGTTGAAATAGGACTCACGAGGATTTTCGGTATCGGGAGAGCGGTCTCCAACAGGATCCTCAAAGAAACCGGGGTCAATCCCGATACGCGGGTGAAGGATCTTCGGGACGACGAGATCGTCAAGATCAGGTCGGTCATCGATCGTGATCACAAGGTCGAGGGTGAGCTGCGAAAAGAGAACTCCATGAACATTAAGCGGCTCATGGATATCGGCTCCTACCGGGGATTGCGGCACCGCCTCGGCTTGCCGGTGCGGGGGCAGCGGACAAAGACAAACGCGAGGACCCGGAAAGGTCCGAAGAAGTCGATCGCGGGTAAGAAGGGAGCTTAAGCATGGCCAAGAGGAAACCGGGCGCAAAACGTGAGAAAAAGAGTGTCGGCTACGGAGTGGCGCACATCCAGACGACATTCAACAATACCATTGTGTCCATAACGGACCAGGCAGGCAGCGTCCTGGCCTGGGCGAGCGCAGGAGGATTGGGATTCAAGGGGTCCCGGAAGGGTACTCCTTATGCAGCCCAGCTCGCTGCCGACACCGCTGCGAAAAAAGCGATCGACATGGGAATGAAGCAGATCGACGTCTATGTCAAGGGGCCGGGTGCCCGCAGGGAATCGGCGATCCGGGCGATCCCGGCTGCGGGGCTCGAAAGCAACATTATCCGGGATGTGA
>JBLNHB010000223.1:0-4220 GCA_050268805.1 bacterium
GGTGCTTTCCTTTATGGAAGCTGCCGACAAGTTGAAATCTTTGAGGGACTGGATGGTGCGGCCGTTGATCTCCTGGATGACGTCGCCCCGCTTGAGACCGGCATCATCGGCAGGACTCCCCTGCTCTACGCGGTCGATGACCACTCCCTTTTCATCTGCGTCAAGTCCCAGCTGCCGTGCAAATTCCCTGTTCAGTTGCACGACGGTGACTCCTTCGAGGACCTCTTTCCTGGCCTGCTCATGAATCGTTTCGAGGCTGATCTCACTGTACTCTTTGGGCAGTTCTGCAATGGACACCCTGAACCGCTTCGAACTCTTGTTCCTCACGATGCCGACTTCGCTCTCCGATCCGATACGGCTCTGCGCTACCATATTCCTGAGCGCCGATACGTTCTGAATTTCCTTCTTGTCGACGGACAGGACGATGTCGCCCCGCTTGAGCCCTGCCCGTTCAGCTGGGCTTCCCCGGAGCACATCGCTGATGAGCGCGCCGTTCGTGTTCTTCAGACCGAAGCCCTCGGCAAGTTCGGCGGTGAGGTCCTGCAGCGTGACGCCGATCCATCCCCGGACCACCCTCCCGTTCTTGGCGAGCTGTTCAAAGACGCTCTTTGCCATGTTGCTCGGCACAGCAAATCCGATCCCCTGGTACCCGCCGCTCCGGGAAAAGATGGCGGTATTGATCCCGATGAGTTCACCCCTGATGTTCACGAGCGGGCCGCCGGAGTTGCCGGGGTTGATCGCCGCATCGGTCTGGATGAAATCCTCATAATCGGCAATGCCGACATTTGCCCTGCCGACGGCGCTGATGATACCCATAGTAACCGTGTGACTCAGGCCGTAGGGATTCCCGATCGCAAGGACGAATTCACCCACCTGGAGCCGGTCAGACGTGCTCCACTGCGCCGCAGGAAGGGACCGTGCCTGGATCTTGACGACGGCAAGATCGGTTTTCTGATCGATGCCGACAATCCCGCCGGTATAGCTCGTTTTGTCGAAGAGGGTGACCTTGATCTCATTCGCCCCCTCGATGACGTGGTAGTTGGTTATAATGTAACCGTCTTCGGCGATAATCACGCCTGAGCCGAGACTCTGCTGCTTTCTCCGGTTGGGCATTCCTTCATCGAAAAAATCAAAGAGGTCGTCATTGAAGTAAGAACTCCTGTCCCTGAAGGATTTCTTCATCGCTGCGATGTTGACGACCGAAGGGGAGACTGAAGCGACGATCTGGGAAAAATCCCTGTTTGTATCCCCGATACTCGTGCCGAAATTGATGGGCAGAGGCGCCGCACCCTTTATCCGGAAAAGGTTTTTTCCAAGGAAAAAATGGTAACTCACCGCCCCGGTGAGAAAGCACAGGAGAAGTACGAACGTGACAAAAAGTACTTTCTTTTTCATATTTTTTATTATAATAGTCTGTTTTTATAATTGTAAAGGTAAGACCTTTTCCCCCGAAAACCATACGAATCCGTGGGCAAGGAGGCACGCACCTCGCTCTCCCCGGTATCCAGGAAAACAGAGAAAGAGTTTTTTATTTCTGGAGGGGTATTCTGCTATAATATTTTTTCCATTCACACCCGACGAGGAGGTTTTCATGGTAAAGAAATATTTGCTCGCGCCCGGACCGACGCCGGTGCCTCCTGAAGCGCTGCTGGCGATGGCGATGCCCATAATTCATCACCGGGCACCGGACTTCATTCCTGTACTCGACGCGGCGAAGGAGGGCATGAAATGGCTCTACCAGACCAAGAATGATGTGCTTATCCTCTGCAGCACCGGTACCGGCGGAATGGTCGGAGCGGTGAATAATTTCTTCAACCAATCGGACAACGTGCTCGTCATCAATGCAGGGAACTTCGGCGAACGGTGGACAAAGATATGCAAGAGCTACGGCCTGAACGTGACGGAGATACGGATTCCCTGGGGATACACGGTGAAGCCGGAGCAGATCGAGGAGGCGCTCAAGAAAGGACCCGGCATCAAAGGGGTGTTTGTGCAGGCAACAGAGACCTCAACCGGCGTCTACCATGACATCAGGACGATCGCCGGGATCGTGAAAAAATATGAAAACACCATCCTCGTCGTCGATGCCATCAGCGCCCTTGTCGCCCACGACCTCAGGACCGACGAATGGGGCATTGATGTGATGGTGGGAGGTTCGCAGAAGGGGGTCATGCTCCCGCCCGGCCTCGCGTTCGTGAGCGTTTCAGAGAAGGCATGGGCCATGGCGGAAACATCGAAGCTTCCGAAGTTCTATTTCAACTTGAAGGCCGAGCGGAAGAAGCTCAAGGAGAACCAGACCAATTTCACCTCTCCCGTCACCCTCATCATCGGGCTGAATGAGGCGATCAAGATGCTCCGGCACGAGGGCCTCGAGAACGCATTCATGAGGCACGAGGTGCTGGCACGGGCGACGAGAGAGGCGGTCAAGGCGCTGGGGCTGACTCTGTATTCGAAAGAGTCGCCGAGCAATTCCGTCACGGCTATCGATGCGCCTGCGGGGATCGACGGCCAGGCCGTGTATAAGACACTCCGGGAATCCTTCGGCGTTACCGCGGCAGGGGGGCAGGGCGAGGCAAAGGGCAAGATCTTCAGGATCGCCCATCTCGGTTATGCCGGCATGTTTGATGTGATTACCGCCGTGTCGGCGGTTGAGATGACCCTCAAGAGACTGGGATACCAGGTGAAGCTCGGATCCGGAGTCGGCGTTGCTCAGGGCATCCTCATGGAGGGGATGAAATGAAGGTGCTTGTCAGCGACAGCCTTTCGCCTCACGGGATCGACATTCTGAAGAAAGCAGGTCTCGATGTGGATATCAAGATAGGTATGAAGCCCGAAGAGCTCAAGGGATGCATCGGCGAATATGACGGTATCGTGATCAGGAGCGCTACCAAGCTCACGGCCGATATCATCGAAGCGGGGAAACGGTTAAAGGTCATCGGACGGGCCGGGTCTGGCCTCGACAATGTTGACAAGAACGCAGCCTCGAAAAAGGGCATCGTGGTCATGAACACCCCGGGCGGCAATACCATCACGACGGCGGAGCATGCGCTTTCGCTCATGTTTTCGCTGGCGCGGAAGATTCCCCAGGCGACCGCCTCGATGCGGGCAGGCAAGTGGGAAAAGAAGAAATTCATGGGCGTCGAACTGTACAACAAGACCCTCGGCATCGTCGGCATCGGGAATATCGGCTCCCACGTTGCGAAGATCGCCCATGGCATCGAGATGAATGTCATCGCCTACGACCCGTTTCTGAGCGATGAAAAGGCCCGTGAGATGGGTGTCGAAAAGGTGGAGATCAAAGAACTCTTCCGGAGGGCCGATGTTATCACCATTCACACGCCTCTCACGCCCGAAACAAAATACCTTATCAATAAAGAGACCATTGCGCTCATGAAAAACGGCGTCCGGATCATCAACTGCGCCCGTGGCGGCATTGTGAATGAACAGGACCTCTACGATGCAGTAAAGTCTGGGAAGGTGGCGGGGGCCGCGCTCGATGTTTTCGAGAAAGAGCCTCCCGAGGGGAGTCCTCTTCTCGGGCTTGAAGAAGTGGTCCTCACGCCCCACCTCGGCGCATCGACCGAGGAGGCGCAGGAGAATGTTGCGATCAAGGTCGCCGAGCAGATAGCGGACTACCTCGTGAACGGCACCATACGGAACGCCGTCAACTTTCCCTCCATCCCTGCTGACCAGTTGCCAAAGCTCCAGCCGTATATCACCCTCGCGGAGAAGATGGGGGGGTTTGCCGCCCAGATCTATGAAGGGAGCATTTCGGAAATCATGGTCGAGTTCAGGGGGGATGCCGCCGAGGTCAACCCCGCCCCTGTTACCATCGCAGCGGTCAAGGGGATACTCGATCCCATTCTCTTTGAAACAGTGAATTTCGTGAATGCTCCCCTCATGGCGAAAGAGCGGGGCATCCAGGTCAAGGAGGCAAAGAGTGGGGACGCCGGCGACTATCAGAGCATGCTCGTCATGAGAATACGGGGGAGCGGCACCGAGCGGGAAATCTCCGGCACGCTCTTCAGCAAGAGAGACCCGAGGATCATCCGGATCGACGATTACCCTGTTGAGATCGCTCCGGAAGGGATCATGCTCTATGTCCAGAATAATGATAAGCCGGGTGTTATCGGCAATATCGGCACCATCCTCGGCGAAAACGGGATCAACATCGCGCGAATGTATTTCGGGAGGGAATCGGAGGGCGGGATGGCGATATC
>JBLNHB010000224.1:0-2678 GCA_050268805.1 bacterium
CCGCGAAGGATGATTATGTGCTCGTCGATGTGAGGGATGAATCCGAGTACAAAGAAGGGCACATTCCGACAGCCATCAACATACCGGCGGAGACGTTCGCCTCCCGGTCCGAAATCCTCCCAAAGGAGAAAAAGATCGTTGTCTACTGCAATACCGGGAGCAGGAGCTACATGTCATACCGGAAACTCATGAAGATGGATTACAAGAATATTTACCAGTCCCTTTTTGCAGACTGGAAAGAGGCGGGACTGCAGATCGAGAAGTAAGAGGAGGAAAGTATGGTTCTTGATGCGCGAAGTCTTGTTTGCCCCAAGCCCATTCTCATGGCTGAGGAGGCGTTGACCAAAATACAGGAAGGGAGTGTAGAGGTGCTTGTTGACCACAAGGCGACGGTGAAGAACCTTGAGAAGTTTGCCAGAAACAACGGGTATTATCTGGAGAGTGAAAAAGAAGGCACATTCCTCAACAACTTTTACCGGGTGAGGATTGTGAAAGGATATTCCTGCGAAATTGCTGAGGAGGAAGCAGAACCGGAGCTGAAAAAGTCTCTCCTGGTCATTGTCGCATCGGATGTCATGGGCAAAGATGAGGATATCGGAAAGGTTTTAATGAAAGGATTCTTCGAAACCATGAAGGTATATAAGCAGATTCCGCATACTCTTTTCTTTCTCAATGCGGGAGTGAAACTGACAACGCTCGATGAAGAGATGATCCCTATCCTGAAAGAACTTGAGGCCATGGGGGTCGAGATATTCTCCTGCGGCACCTGTCTCAAGCACTACAACCTTGAACAACAGTTGAAAGTCGGCCATCGCGGCGCAACGACCAATATCACAGAAGGCATGCAGGACTTCGCAAAGACCATATGGATAGGATGATTTGGCATCGGTCAAGAATGTCCACAAATGTAACTCAATAATTGACTGTTGGGCTATAAACCTGTAGAATTTCAATTGGTGTGAACTGAATGTGAGCTCATTGGAGGAGAACAATATGGAGAAGAAAAAGATTTTGTTCATCACCCCTCCCTATCACTGCGGGGTCGTCGAGGTTGCGGGCAGGTGGATGCCCCTGACCTTTGTCTATCTCGCGGGAGCAGTCAGGGAGGCTGGTTTCGAGCCTGTCATCTACGATGCCATGACCAAGCATCATGGCTTCAAAGAAATAGAGCAGAGGATTATCGATGAGAAGCCTAATTATGTGGCAACCACTGCCATTACCTCGACAGCGCCCGACGCGCTCGAGATCCTAAGGACCGCAAAGCAGATTAATCCCGAGATCATCACGATCATCGGCGGCGTTCATCCGACCTTCCTGTACCATGAAATCCTGCGCACCGGATTTGTGGACTATGTGGTGCGAGGAGAAGGAGAGGAGACAGTACGGGAGCTTCTCCCGGCGCTCGATGAGGGAAGAGAACTCACCGGCATACGGGGCATAGCCTTTCGTGAGGGCCACAGGGTCATCGCGACTCCATCCAGGCCGTTCATTCAGGACCTCGACGGCCTGCCGGCTGCGTGGGACCTCGTCGAATGGAAGGACTACCGGTATTTTGTGATGCCCGGATCAAGGCTCGGCGCGGTAAGCACTTCCCGGGGGTGCAATCATAGTTGCACGTTCTGTTCCCAGCAGAAGTTCTGGCACCAGACATGGAGGGCCAGGAAGCCCGAGAATGTGGTTCGGGAGATTGAACATCTGAACAGAACCTATGGCGTTGATGTCATTCTCCTCCCAGACGAATACCCCACCCAGAGCAGGGAGCGGTGGGAAAGGCTTCTCGATCTGCTGATCGAAAAGGACCTTGGCGTATCCATCCTGATGGAGACGAGGGCCGAGGACATTCTCCGGGACCGGGACATCCTCCAGAAATACCGGAAAGCCGGTGTCATTCATATCTATATCGGTCTTGAGGCTACAGACCAGAAAACGCTCGATCTCATCAAGAAAGACATCAAGGTCGAGACCGGCAGGGAGGCGATACGCCTTATCCATGAGTACGGCATGGTCACCGAGACCAGCTTCATCCTGGGCTTCCCCCATGAAACGAGGGAGTCCATTCAAACGACCCTCGAGCTGTCAAAGCTGTACAACCCTGATTTCGCGCACTACCTCGCCCTGGCGCCGTGGCCGTATGCTGACATGTATGCGGATCTCAACCAGCATATTGCTGTGCGGGACTACCGGAAATACAATCTCATCGACCCGGTCATCAAACCTGAGCGTATGGGCCTCAAAGACGTTGACCGGGCCATCATCGACTGCTACCAGAGCTTTTACATGGGCAAGCTGAGAGAGATCCTCGCCATGCAGGACGGGTTCAAGAAGCGTTATGTCCTCCATTCCATGAAGCTCATCATGAACAGTTCGTTCATCGTCGGCAAGCTCGGCGCTCTCGGGAAGATACCTCCCCAGGTCGAGGCGCTGATGAAGCGGCTTGAACGGCAGGGCAGGGAGGAGCAGGTCCCGCAGCGGAGCTACGTGCCGAAGGTCTCGCGGTCAATTGTGATCAATGCTCCGGTCCATGAGGTCTTTAAATTCGTTGCCGAGCCGTCGAACTGGCCGAAATACGTGAGCGGCCTTGCTGAGATTAAGAACGTCTCGACACCGTCGATCGCATCGGGTACAACCTTCGAATGGGTCTACAAGATCAAGGGGATTCCACTGAGCGGAACAGGAAC
>JBLNHB010000225.1:0-2605 GCA_050268805.1 bacterium
TTCATCGGAGTCGAAGGCAAGCATGTTTGGACTGACAAAGCTGACTATTCCGGGGAATTTCAGGGCATCCCCGTAGACAAGACGGAAAGTGACTTGAATGGGTATATCATTACGGGGACCCTCGGTTTCAAGTTCTAGTTTAAAGAGAGGGAGAAAATATACTTTACCCTCCTTTCCGTTTATTCTTTCTTTCTGATTCTTAATGAAAAAGTCTGTTCTTCCTGTCCGCCCTTCTATCTACCTGTGCATATTCAGCACGCCGGTTCTTGCCTATGGTGAAAAAGTGGTATATAGTATCTACAGGTTCTCGCAGTTGAGTAATTCGTGGCTTTGAGAAATTCCCGGAGCACGCATGAGCGCGAAGAATATCAAGAAAATCATTTTGGTGCTGGTCATCATCGGAATCATTGCGGGTTTCTGGATTTTCGACCTCAAACAATATCTGACTCTCTCGTATATCAAATATACTCATGAAACGTTGTCGATCCTCTATAGTGAGCATCAAGTGCTGGTAATCGGAGGGTACATGCTTGTCTACATTATCATGGCTGCCCTCTCCTTACCGGGAGCCGCGGTGGTTACCATCGCCGCCGGCGCTCTCTTCGGCCTCTGGACCGGGACACTGGCAGTTTCCTTCTCCAGCACAATTGGCGCAACCCTTGCCTGTACGGTGTCGCGGTTTCTGCTCCGCGACTGGGTGCAGAAAAAGTTCGGAGAAAAGACTGCAAAGATCAACGAGGGGATCGAACGGGAAGGGAGCTTCTATCTGTTCTCGCTCAGGCTCATCCCTATCTTTCCCTTCTGGATGATCAACCTCGTCATGGGAGTCACGAAGATGCCCCTCCGGACCTTTTACTGGGTTTCTCAGATCGGTATGCTGCCGGGAACCATCGTATATGTGAATGCGGGGAAAGAGCTGGCGAAGATCGACTCACTCTCGGGCATTCTTTCTCCGGGTCTGATTGTATCCTTTGCGCTCCTCGGTTTGTTTCCGATAACAGTCAAGAAACTGCTCTCATGGTACCGGGCGAAAACAGGGATAGGCCTGATAGAGAAAAAATAAGGAGGGGGGAATCATTCCTCCGGCAAAAGGTCGGCAGGAAGGGTTGTGCGTGCGTGCTCAACTGTATGGTCGTGAACCTTAAGCACTATATATCAGGGAGGCGGTTATGGCACTGTATGATTATGATATCGGAGTTATCGGGGGCGGGTCGGCCGGGTTGACGGTTACTGCCGGTGCGGCCCAGCTCGGCGCAAAGACCCTTCTCATCGAAAAAGAGAAAGCACTCGGCGGCGACTGCCTCCATTTCGGTTGCGTGCCGAGCAAGACCCTCATCAGGACAGCTCATGTGTATCATCTCATGAAGAACGCCGGTAGGTTCGGCCTGCCGCCGGTCATGGTCCAGCCGGTAGATTTCAGGAATGTGGAAAAGAGGATTCAGTCCGTCATCGGCACGATTGAAAAGCATGACTCCCCCGATCGGTTCTGCAGGCTCGGGGCGCAGGTGGAATTCGGGCATCCCGAGTTTACAGACGAGCATTCAGTCAGGTTAAACGGGGATGTGT
Organism: bacterium; assembly: GCA_050268805.1. Taxonomy (GTDB): domain Bacteria; phylum Nitrospirota; class Thermodesulfovibrionia; order Thermodesulfovibrionales; family BMS3Bbin05; genus JBLNHB01. The sequence goes on from JBLNHB010000225.1 coordinate 1,567, forward strand.
ATTCAGCAAAAACATGGGTGATCGCAACAGGCTCATCTGCAAGCATATCCCGCATACCCGGACTCGATAAAACTCCATACATTACGAATAGGGAGATTTTCTCCCTTGGAAGTTTGCCGGCATCGATGGCAATTCTCGGCGCTGGTCCGATCGGGATCGAGATGGCCCAGGCCTTCTGCCGCCTCGGGACAAAGGTTTTCGTCGTCCAGAGGAGCAGCCAGATCCTGACGCGGGAAGACAGGGACATGGCCGACGAGTTGATGAACGGTTTGATTTCAGAAGGCGTCACTTTCTACCTGAATGCTTCCATCGTATCGGTCAGTGATCTCGGTCCGGAAAGAGAGGTCGTCATACAGTCCGCCGGACAGAAGACCACTCTCCGCGTGGAAACGATCCTCGTGGCAATGGGACGTGAGGCGAACCTGAAGGGGCTTGGCCTGGAGAACATCGGCGTCGTCTTCGGTGGGAAAGGACTCGGTCTCGATGCGAGACTGAGGACATCACAGAAACATATTTATGGGGCCGGTGATGTCACCGGAGATCACCTCTTTACCCATGCGGCCGGATACGAAGGCGGCATTGTCGTGAGCAACGCGATCTTCCATCTCCCGAGGAGAGTTGATTACACCTATCTACCCTGGTGTACTTTTACCGATCCGGAGCTCGCGAGCATCGGCATGAACGAGGAGAGGGCGAAAGAGGCGGGGATCAACTACTCGGTCTGGACAGAGGAGTTTAGTATGAACGACCGGAGCCTCGCAGAGGGAGAAACAGTCGGAAAGATAAAGATGATCCTCAACGGCAAGGGGAAACCAATCGGCGTCCAAATCCTCGGCCCTCGCGCAGGCGAGCTGATCAATGAATGGGTCGGTGTGTTCAACGGGAAGGTGAAGCTATCGACCCTCGTCGGTTCAGTCCACCCCTACCCGACCCTTGGCGAGATCAATAAAAAGGTAGTGAGCAACTACTTCTCAGGGAAGATATTCTCCGAGAAGGTCAGGAAAGGGCTCAAGCTCTTCTTCAGCCTCAAAGGAAGGGC
>JBLNHB010000226.1:0-14721 GCA_050268805.1 bacterium
ATGTCGAGGTGGTGGTCGCGAGTGAATCATCCATCATTGACGCCATCATGCAACATTATAAGGGTGGCAGCAGCGGGCTTGTGAGCGCAAAACAGAGCCAGAAATCCATGAGCATTCAGGCAAAAGATTATACCTTGTCGTCAGAGGAAGAAAAAACCGGCTCTGCCACCGGAATGTTTGAAGAAGAGACCCCCACAGTCGATGTTGATGAATTTGACAGAATCGTCGGCAGTGCGCTCGATGGGGTAGAAGCTGTGGAAGATATTGAAGATTCCGAGGTCGTCAAGGATGTTGAAGCACCCATCGTCAAGCTTGTGAATGGAATTTTTGTCAATGCAATCAAAGCGGGCGCCAGTGACATTCATGTTGAGCCCTACGAGCACACTCTCCGGGTCAGATACCGGGTGGACGGAGTCATGTATACAGTCATGAACCTGCCGACCAAGATTAAGAATGCCATAACATCGAGAATCAAAATCATGTCGAAGCTCGATATCGCCGAGCGAAGGCTCCCCCAGGATGGTCGTATCAAGCTGAAATTGGGCAAAAAAAGGGACATCGATTTCCGTGTCTCGGTATTGCCATGCCTGTTTGGTGAAAAAACCGTACTCAGGATCCTCGACAAGGCAAATCTCCAAGTCGACCTCACAAAACTCGGATTTGAGGAAAATGCCCTAAAAGACTTTATGAATGCAATCACCAAACCATATGGGATGATTCTCGTCACCGGTCCTACTGGAAGCGGGAAAACAACCACTCTCTATTCCGGGTTGAATTATCTGAACAAGCCTGAGCACAATATCATGACCGCCGAAGACCCTGTTGAATTCAACTTCATGGGAATCAACCAGGTGCATGTCAGGGAAGAAATCGGATTAACCTTTGCATCTGCGCTGAGATCGTTCCTGCGACAAGACCCGGATATCATCATGGTTGGAGAGATCAGAGATTTTGAGACCGCCGAAATCGGTGTCAAGGCAGCTCTTACCGGCCACCTCGTGCTTTCCACACTCCATACCAATGATGCTCCGAGTACTGTCACCCGGCTCTTGAATATGGGCATTGAACCTTTTCTGGTCTCCTCTTCAGTCATTCTCATCATGGCCCAAAGACTCTGCAGAAAGATGTGTCAGCAGTGCAAAACCGAAGAGCATGTTCCAGAATCGGCGCTTATCAATCTCGGCTTTTCACCGGAGGAATCAAAGATCGTCAAGGCCTACAAGGGCAAAGGCTGCCCAGCATGCAATAACTCAGGATACAAGGGAAGGGTAGCTCTCTATGAGGTAATGGTGCTCACTGAGGAGATCAAGGAACTTGTTCTTGAAGGCGCCTCATCGCTTGACATCAAACGGCAGGCGATCAAGGGAGGCATGAAAACTCTCCGCATGAGCGGCATGACAAAAGTAAAGGAAGGAGTGACCTCCATAGAAGAAGTATTGCGGGTTACCTTTGGTGATTAAGAATGGCTTCGTTATATGATTTCTTGAAAGTCATGATTGAAAAGGGTGCATCGGATCTCCACATCACTACCGGGAGTCCGCCTCGCCTGAGAGTTGATGGAAAACTGCTTCCCATTGACCATCCCCCTTTGACGCCTGCAGACACCAAAGCGATTTGTTACAGTATTCTGACAGATGCCCAGAAACACAAATTCGAGGAAAACAGCGAGCTGGACCTTTCGTTCGGGGTCAAGGCCCTGAGCAGGTTCAGGGCGAATATTTTTATGCAGAGGGGTGCCGTAGCAGGCGCTTTCAGGACAATCCCTTTCAACATCAAAACATTCAGAGATCTGGGGTTGCCGGATATTGTTTCTGAATTCACCAAGAAGCCGAGGGGCCTCATCCTCGTCACCGGACCGACCGGGAGCGGTAAAACGACATCGCTTGCCGCTATCCTCGATGTCATCAATTCGGATCGCTATGACCACATAATCACGGTGGAAGATCCGATTGAGTATCTTCACCCCCATAAGAAATCCCTCGTGAATCAGCGGGAAGTAAATGCTGATACCATATCCTTCGGCGCGGCACTGAAGTATATTTTACGTCAGGATCCCGATGTTGTGCTCATCGGCGAGATGAGGGACCTTGAAACCATCGAAGCTGCTCTCCGGGTTTCAGAAACGGGCCACCTCACTTTCGCGACGCTCCATACCAACAGCGCAGTGCAGACCATTAACCGTATCATCGATGTCTTCCCGCCACACCAGCAGGAGCAGGTGAGAACACAACTCTCGTTCGTTCTCGAAGGCATCATGGCACAACAGCTCATCCCGAAAAAGAATGGCCAGGGCAGGGTTTTGGCTATCGAAGTATTAATACCCAACCCGGCTATCAGGAACCTCATCCGAGAAGACAAAATCCACCAGATTTATTCGATGATGCAGACCGGCCAGGCGAAATTCGGCATGCAGACCATGAATCAATCTCTCTTTGATCTCTATGTAAAGGGGCATTTATCATATGAAGACGCCGTGCTGAAGTCACCGGTACCTGAGGAACTCATGACCATGCTTCAAAAATCTGCAACTCCTCAAAAAGGGAGGGTCTAAATGGCAACCGTTTATCAGTGGACGGGAAAGGCACCGACCGGAGAAATTAAATCCGGGGAGATCTCTGCTGGCTCAAAAGAGGATGTGATTAGCCAGTTGAGGCAGAAGAATATCGTTCCGACAACGATCACCGAGAAAAGCAAGAAGGCTTTGTTCGGCGGACTCTCTCTCGGTGGCGGGCGCGTGAAGGACAAAGACCTTGTTATTTTCACGAGGCAGTTTTCCACCATGATTGATGCCGGCTTGCCGCTCGTCCAGGCGCTCGAAATTCTCTCAACACAGGTAGAAAATAAAACGCTTGCAAGGACACTCACTCAAATAAAAGTCGATGTTGAAGGGGGTTCAACCTTTGCCGATGCGTTGGGAAAGCACCCAAAAGTATTCAGCGAGCTCTATGTCAACATGGTCGCAGCCGGCGAATCGGGTGGTATTCTGGATACCATTCTGAACAGGCTCGCGAATTACATCGAAAAAGCGATGAAGCTGAAGAAGAAGGTCAAGGGAGCCATGATTTATCCTGCTGTTGTTACGAGCGTCGCGGTACTCGTTATTGCCGTCATCATGATCTTCGTCGTACCAACCTTTTCGAAAATGTTCGCCAATCTTGGCGGCACCTTACCCGCACCGACGCGCATTGTTCTGGGAATGAGTCATTTTATTGCAGGTATCGGGGGGCTTATTACCCTTGGTATCATAGTCGCGATAATCGTTGCTATCGTACAGTTCAGGAAGACGGAGAAGGGCAAATTTGCGACCGACAATACTATGTTGAAAATGCCCATCTTCGGCATCTTGCTCCTGAAAGTGGCGGTTGCGAAATTTACCAGAACGCTTGGTACGCTCATCAGCAGTGGTGTTCCGATTCTCGATGGGCTCGAAATCACCGCTAAAACCGCAGGCAACAAGGTGATTGAATATTCGGTCATGAGAGTCAGGAGTGATGTATCAGAGGGAAAAACCCTCGCTGAACCCCTCATGCGGGAAAAGATATTCCCTCCCATGGTGAACCACATGATCTCCGTCGGTGAGGCAACCGGCGCACTCGATGCCATGATGACCAAAATAGCTGACTTTTATGATGATGAGGTCGATAACGCGGTCTCCAACCTAACCGCAATGATGGAACCCATGCTGATGGTTTTTCTCGGTGGTGCGGTCGGATTCATAGTGGTCGCTATGTATTTGCCCATATTTAAACTGATTACCCTGATTAAATAATGGATGCAGCCTGAAGCGATTCCCAGCAAGCTGAAAGTACTGATCGCCTTCAGGGTGTTCTTTGTCACTGTCCTTCTCGCCGTATTCTTCGTCCTTCGGCTTGACTATCGCTTTTTCCCCCACCCTCAATTCATCCTTTTTCTCATCGTTGCCATTTACGTCATGAACATTTTCTACCTCCTCCTCAGGCAGACGGGGACGAGAGCGCCGATTCAAGCCTATATCCAATTGGTCATGGACGCAGTCATCGTGGTCATGTTAATACTGGCCACCGGCGGAATTGAAAGCTGGTTTACAAGCACTCTCCTCATCGTCGTCATTTCCTCATCCATTATTCTCAATAAAAAAGCCGGTTTCATCATCGCCACAGTAGCCGGAATCCTTTACGGCATCACAATCGATTTGCAATACTACGGCATTATCCCTGTGGCCTACAGCAGCAATCTTACGGAAAAAAATTTTTTCTACAATATTGTTATCAATCTCTTCGCCGTCTATCTCACCGCATATTTAACCGGGTATCTCGTATCAGGGCTCGAAAAAACAAAGAAGACACTCGATGAACGATCAACAGATCTCACCCATCTCTCCCTCTTTCACCGGGATGTGATCGAAAACATACCGAGCGGTCTCTTTTACGCAGACCTCCTCGGGAACATCCGGCTGTTCAACAGGGCTGCCGAGCAGATTTCAGGGATACCGAGAGAGCAGGCGGTAAACCTCGGAGTCACGGCCATCTTCCCCTTTGTCGACTTCCCTCTTGCTCCGAGGCGGTACAACGGCATTGTCGAGCAAAACGACAGGAAGAAGCACATCGGCATGAGCATCTCCATCCACCTCGATAGTGACGGCCGTGACCAGGGATACATCGGCACGTTCCAGGATTTAACCGATATCGTGCGCCTGGAAGCGGAAATCAAGAGAAAGGAAAAATTCGCCGTCATCGGCGAACTGTCGGCAAATATCGCGCATGAGATCCGGAATCCTCTCGCATCCATAAAGGGATCGATCGAGATGATCAGGGAAGGGAAACTCCGGGAAACAGATAAGGCAAAACTTATGAACATTGCATTGAATGAGATGACCCGGCTCAACAACATCATTACCAATTTCTTGAGCTACTCCAATCCGAAGCCGCTCTCCTTTCAGCGGCAGGATGTGTCGACCCTTCTCAGAAACACGGTCACCCTCCTGAAATCCTCTGTGGCAAACGTGCCGGGTATTCGATTCCGGGAAGATATGCAGAGTCCTCTCCCTGGAGATGTGGATGAGGAGAGAATGCGGCAGGTATTCTGGAACCTTCTCACAAATGCGGTTCAGGCAATCAAGGGAGAAGGAAGCATATCCCTGAAATTGTGGAAAGCACACGATGAAATCATCCTCGAAATCAGCGATACCGGAGAGGGAATCCGGGCGCAAGACATGGAGAGGATTTTCTATCCCTTCTACACCACAAAAAAGAGCGGGACCGGTCTCGGGCTCGCTATTGCATATAGAATAATTGAAGAACATCATGGTAGCATAGATGTCAAAAGCATCGAGGGAAAGGGCGCCACCTTTACCATTAAAATTCCGGTAACGAACTCGGAATCGGCAGAAAAACCGCCCCGCTATGATTCAGGACCCCGTGATGGAAAAATTACTCGTCATTGAAGATGAAAAGGGAATGAATGAAGTTCTCCGGATTCTCCTCGAAGGCGAGGGGTATGAGGTTTCATCAGCCCTCGACGGGTATGAAGGTATCGGTCTCCTCAAGAAAGACATCTACGACCTGATCATTACCGACATCAAAATGCCCGGCGTCGATGGTTTCCAGATCCTGCGGACAGTCAAGGAGACTTCACCGGATACCATCGTGATTATGATAACAGCGTTCGGCACGACCGAGTCTGCCATCGAGGCAATGAAGCTCGGCGCCTATGATTACATCAACAAACCCTTCAAGATCGACGAAATCAGGCTCGTCGTCAAGAAAGCACTCGAAAAGCGAAAGCTCTCAACGGAAGTCAAGTTCCTCAAGGAACGGGTCCAGACGACCTATGAGCTCGAAAACATCATCGGGAAGAGCCATGCGATGCAGCAGCTGCTCATGTCGCTGCCGAAGATCGCGCAAAGCCTGTCCAATGTGCTCATAACCGGAGAGAGCGGTTCCGGCAAAGAGCTCATTGCGCATGCTATCCATAACCTTTCTTCCCGTTCAAAGGAACGGTTTGTCGCTCTTAATTGCGCTGCCTTCCCTGAGGGCTTGTTGGAGAGTGAGCTCTTCGGACATATGAAAGGCTCCTTTACGGGTGCCGTCAATAATAAACAGGGACTGTTTGAGATCGCGCATGCCGGAAGCATCTTCCTCGATGAAATCGCCGAAATGCCTGTTTCCCTCCAGTCAAAACTCCTCCGTGTGCTTGAGGATGGAACATTCCGGAGAGTCGGCGGGGTGACCGATATCCATGTCGATGTCAGGGTCATCTCTGCCACCAACAAGAATATCCACCACCTCATCCATGAAGGCTCATTCCGCGAAGACCTCTTTTACCGGCTCAATGTCATACCGATCCATATCCCGCCGCTTCGTGAGAGAAAGGAAGACATCCCCCTTCTCGTTGAACATTGCCTGCGTAAGAATGACGCCACAGAGAAAACGATATCCAAAAGCGCCCTGAACGTGCTCATGCAGCATGAATGGAAGGGGAATGTGCGGGAGCTCCAGAACGTTTTGGAACGGGTTGTCACCCTCTCGGAAGGAAGTGAAATCAGGAAGGAGATGCTTCCTCCCGAGATCCTCCGTCCGGTAGGTTCGTCATCCCTGGTCCCGGACATTGATGCCCCCGGTTTTAATCTCGATTCCGTGATGGAGGAAATTGAAAAAGCATACCTCTTTAAAGCACTCACCATGGCCAACGGCGTCAAGAATGACGCGGCAAAAATCCTGAACATTTCTTTCCGGTCACTCCGGCATCGCCTTGCCAAGTACGGGATACGGTAGACCCGATGAAATTCGGAGAAATGCTGGTTCAGGAAGGGCTTATTACCCAGGACCATCTGAAGCGTGCTCTCGAACGCCAGGTCGTCTTCGGAGGGAGAATCGGCACCAATCTCGTCGAGCTCGGGATCGTCAAGGAGGAAGAACTCACCCGCTTTCTGAGCAAGTATCTCCGAATCCCTGCGGTCGAAGGCCACAGTATCAACACCATTCCCGAGGATGTCATTCACACCATCACCCCGGACATCGCGCAACAATACAAGGTCATTCCCTTTCGCAAGGAACGGAAGAGACTCCACATGGCAATGGCTGATGTCAGGAATGTGACGATGGTGGACGAGCTGAAGTTCATGACCGGCTATGACATCGTCCCTTACGTTGTTTCTGAAATCAGACTCCTCTACGCACTCGAGAAATACTATGGGATCAAGAGAGATATCCGGTTCATCAGTGTCTTTGACGGCATGAAAGAAGAGGTAAAGGGGAAAAACGAACCCGCTGAGATGCTGAAGGTCAAAGAAGCGTTCAGCGCCGTGCAGAGCAAAGGCGAGGTCGCGGGTCTCCTTCTGAATGAGGCGAAGAAAGTCGCATCGAGGATCGCACTGTTCATGCTCAAAGGGGATCTGCTTCAGGCATGGGCTGCGAGGGGCCTGAACATCGACGGCTTCTCCGCAAAACTCGAGCTGGATTCAGTGGTCTCACAGGTACTCACCAAAAAGAGCTATTACCGGGGGCCGTTGCTCACCGTGCCAGGGAACAGGGCCCTCATATCCATCTTCGGAGGTGCCCCGCAGGATTGCCTTGTCATGCCCATCGGGATCAGAGAGAAAACAGTGGCATTCCTCTACGCTGATAATGGAAACACCGCTGTTCTCAGCGCCAATCTAACCTATGTAAATACCCTCGTGACCATGGCCTCGTTTGCATTGGAAATACTGATCCTGAAAAAAAAGATCATGGATCTATAGGATCCGCTCAGCATTGCAGTAAATATTGAACCGCTTCTCCCGCAGAAAACCGATCATCGTCACTCCAGCCTGTTCGGCGATCTCAACGGCCCGAAGAGTGGGAGCGGTTCTGCTGGCGACGATGGGAACTTTCCACCGGGCGCATTTATACGCAATTTCAGAAGACAGTCTTCCGCTGACGAGCATGATTTTGTCGTGCATGTGAATCTGTTCAAGCAGGCAATACCCGATCAATTTATCGACAGCATTATGCCTCCCGATATCCTCTGCATGGATCAACAGTTGTGACCGGTCTGCAAGGGCCGCGCTGTGGATACAGCCGGTCATCTGATAGGGCTTCGAGATATTCTGGAATTTCTTGAACAGCTCAATGAGCAGTTGCCTCTCTATGGTCCCCTGGTAGTCCGCCTTCCCCAACCCCTCGTCGTGCTGATAGGTAATGCCGCCGATGCATCCTGAAGTCCGTACAGCTCCCTGAGCTGAAACTTCCCCTTCCGCAGGTATGTCGACAACAATCTCTTCACCGTATTCGATGCTCATCCGGTCTGAGCACCATTCTCCCTGTATGATTCCCTCCGTCGTGATCAGTCCCGCCGCCAACTCCCGTATCATGGATGGGGAGCAATAGAGGCTAAGCACATCCTTGCCATTCACAAGAATTCTGAGCTTCTTTTCGAGCGCGATCTCATCCTCAAGGGCCTTCGTATCATGCCCGCTCACCCTGAGGATGCTCCTCTTGATGTATATTTCCATCCAGGAATTATAATGACTTTGAAAGGCAGAGTCAAACCGAGCTATCCACCTTGTCTCAGGATCTTCTTTTGCAGTGCTCACCTGCCCGAAGACTGTTCCGGCATACTGCCTCCCTCCTGAAGCCCGGTTCAACCATTACCGGAGCTGGCATCATTCAACCATCGACCTGGAGAGATAACCGGTCCATTTAGTTATGGTATACTGTTCAAGGACACGATCTGGATGAGCCTCGTTTCCAGCAGGAGTGACCATGCGATTGAGCGATGCGTTTCGAGAAGGCTTCACTGTTATAAACCGCAACTGGCAGCTCATCGCCATTCAGGTTATTGCCATAATCATAACCCTCATCGGTTTCATCTTTGTCGTCATCCTGCCTGTTATCATCGCCATTTTTGTCCTCGGGGTTGACCTCACCCTGTTTACCAACATCGAAGCAATGCCCGATTCTTTCAGCGAGTTCGTCACTAAATATTTCCTGCTCTTTGTGGTGGCATCGGCTTTTTTTCTGGTCTACCTCCTGCTCGTCACCGTGGTTACCATATTTCTCTTCGGGGCATCATCGGGCATTATTGCCGAGTCAGTGAAGAATTCCGAAGAGAAATTCTCTCTCCGGAGATTTTTTGCTGAAGGCAAAAGGCTCTTCTTCCCGATGGTCCGCTATCTGACCGCTGCGGGGTTCATCCTGCTCCTCCTGGCGCTCGTCATCGCACTGATCTTTATCGGCCTCTTTGCCCTCTACGATTCTGTGAAAAGCATGCATATGCCGGTCGGGCTTTTCATCGGCCTTTTTCTGGTTCTGTCAATCATCGCCGTGACGCTCTTCCTTGTCACAGCATCCCTCGCAGCATTTTTTTACGGAACGGCGATCCTGATATTCAGAGCAAAAACCGCGCTCGCGTCATTGAAAGAAGCGGCTCTCTTCCTCTATCACAAACAGAATGCGTATTGGCTTTATTGCTTGCTCTTCGGGGGCTCTATCCTTCTGTCCCTGTTGATTATGCTGGCCGGAATCCCCCTGGGTGCCCTTCCGGTCATCGGGCCCTTCTTTTCAATCCCCTATCAGATTTTTTCCGTTATCATCCAGACCTATTTCAGCTTTTTTATCACCGCTTCACTGTTCACCTATTATTACCATGTTGCGGTCTCTATCGGAACTCCTTCCACGCCGGTGACGCATACTTCGCTGCCAGAACCCCCTCGGCCTGATGACGCTCCTCAGGGGTGAGGGTCTCCGCAACAAGTTCTCGCCGGAAGACCTTCTCAAACCCTCTCCGGATACGCTCCTCGAGCGTAGACGCGTCTATTCCCGGAACAATTTGGAGGAGCGATTCCTGAAATTTCCCCGGTGAGCCGAAAATACCCTCCTGCAATTCTTGGCTGATATCCAGGGGAATGCTTCCCTGCTGGAGAAAACTGTTGCTGAACCGTTTCTGTGCAGAACCGACTATCTTTCTACCCTCGAGAACTATTTCGCCGAGAGAAACAGAGTGAAAGCACTGGGCGCTGTTCATGAGCGACCTGCCCCGCCCTTTCCTTCGTCTCACCGAAACATTGAGGCCGAGGCTCTTAAGCCCGTCAAGGAATGCCTGTGACAGTATTTCATAGGACTGAAGCAGGCTCTGGAATGACTCATGGTCCTCTTCCCGTGCAGAGAAACTGTATGTAATTTCATCGTCATGGAGAATCGCCCTTCCCCCTGTAAGACGCCTCACGACCGGCACTCCCCTGGCCAGGCAGAATCCCATGTTAATATCAGAATGATTCTGGAAGTATCCGATGGTCACCGAGGGCTTGTCCCATGAGTAGAACCTGAGGGTCGGCGGAGCATGTTTCTTTGCGACAGCAAGAGCAATCGCTTCATCGATCGCCATATTGAGAGCTGCACCGGATGGTCCGCTTTCGATGAAACGCCATTGCTCCACACGACTCATGAAGAAAATACTCCTGTCTCTGCAATGCATAGGAGGAGCCGGCATCTCATGATCATACAGGAGTCCTCGCCTCTTAAACTCGCACGCATGGTATAATTCAGCATGCCAGAAAGTATCCCTTTTTTGCACCCGTTCCCTGTTTCCCTGCAAGATGGGGCTACCCGCACGTTGCCCCCCTCGGGGAACGGAGGGAACCATACGCATTCCACGTGCGTCAAGGCCATCTTCCGGCACTCAGTAACTGGCTGGTTGAGAACACCCCACCTCGTTCCCCATACCCACAGATGATTCAATCCCAGGCTCTTACCGATGCCTTGGCAGGCACAATTTTCAGAACCGTCATTTCTGTCGAGGAAACAGATTCCACGAATTCCTTTGCCCTCGCCTCTGCCGCGAGCGGCGAAGATGAAGGACTCGTTGTTCTCGCAGACCGGCAGACAGCGGGACGGGGGAGGCACGGACGATCATGGTTCTCCCCTCCCGGGACAAATATCCATATGAGTCTGCTTCTCCGGCCTTACCTGAACGCTCGGGATGCATCGCTCCTCACCATCATGACCGCTGTCGGCGCATGCGCGGCATTGCGGGAAGCTGCACATTGCGATGCCGGAATACAATGGCCGAATGATATCGTCCTGAACGGCAAAAAGCTCGGCGGGATTCTCATCGAGGCGAGAACAGAGAACCGGCTTGTCATAATTGCGGTTATCGGGATCGGGATCAATGTGAATGTCCTGATCACTGAACTGCCCGATGAAATCAAAGCCAGCGCAACGTCCCTACGGGCGGAAATCGGAACCGTTTTTGAACGGGAAAAAATTACTCTTGCGCTCCTGAAGAACATCGATTCCCTGCACCGGACCCTGTTCAGCCGTCATGCGGGTTCCCTGGAGAGATCTGTCCGGAGGAGTGCGAGAGATATGCTGATTCACCGATGGAAAGAACTGGATATGACTCTGGGAAAATCGATTGCCGTCAAAACCTCCCGGGGTGTTCTCAGAGGGAAAGCTATGGATGTCGATGGGTACGGCATGCTTCATGTCATGACCGCCGATGGCCGCATCGTCAAAATTCATGCAGGAGATATCTCCATCGAGGATTGATTCTCCATTCTCCAGGGTGCAGCCCGTGGCGCGGTCCCTTTGTTTCAGCGCACTGATTGCACTACAATAGACTATGATTCTTGCTCTTGACATAGGCAATTCACGGATCAAGGCAGGGATATCTTTGAACGAGACGGTTTCCTGTTTCGCTGCGGATACCCGCCCCCTCCGAAATGCCGCGGATTACCTCAACGATTTCAATATTCCGGGACCTGTTGAAGGAGTGGTTCTCTCGTCAGTCGTGGAGGAACTCACAGAGCGATTCAGGGAATTCTCGATAACACAGTGGGGATGCGAACCTGTCGTCGTGGACCATCTCCTCGACACCGGCCTCTCCTATGCTGTCAGGAATCCGGAGAAGATAGGGCCGGACAGGATTGCAAATGCGGCAGGGAGCTATTATTCCGGGAACGGTCCCTCAATTGTGGTGGATCTTGGTACCGCGACAACCATAACCGTTGTCGGCAGAGGAGCCTCGTTCCTCGGAGGCTCAATCCTGCCGGGTGCGCTGATGATGGCAGAATCTCTCGCTGAGAAAACATCAAAACTCCCCTGTGTTGATCTCGTTCTTCCTAGGTCAGTCATCGGAAAAGATACGCAGGAAAATATACAGTCCGGCATATTCTTCGGCATTGCAGGAGCAGTGGAGCGGGCGGTCGAGGAAATACGCAAGGACATCAAGTACCCTATGAAGGTGCTTCTTACCGGCGGACTCTGCGAGGTTTTCAGGGGGCTCATCCGGAATGCCGATGTGATCGATCCCCTTCTCACCATGAAGGGCCTCTTCCTGATTCATCAGAGGATACAGAGCAGAACCTCACGCGCAGCGATTGACTCCCCCTAACCAGAGCGACCATGAAAAGAGACTACGACGTCATAGTAATCGGAGCAGGACATGCCGGATGCGAAGCCGCCCTCGCGACTGCACGGATGGGGTTTTCGACCTGCATCTTCACCATGAACCTGGATATGATCGCCCAGATGTCCTGCAATCCGGCCATCGGGGGGCTGGCAAAAGGCCATCTTGTCCGGGAAATTGATGCCCTCGGAGGGGAAATGGCGAAAGCTGCCGATGCCGCGGGGATCCAGTTCAGGGTCCTCAATAAGAGCAAAGGGCCTGCGGTTTGGTCTCTGCGGGCGCAGGAGGACAGAGTGTTATACCGCGCATATATGCGCACGGTCCTCGAGAATCAGAACAATCTCGCCATCAAACAGGGCGTTATAGACAGGATCCATGTGGACTCGGGCAGGGTAATGGGGGTCACAACGTCCATAGGCTTCTTCTACCAATGCAGAGCGGTTCTTATCACCACAGGCACTTTCCTGAAGGGACTCATCCATATCGGTCTCGAAAGCCATCCTGCGGGCAGGGCAGGTGAGTTTGCTGCTGTCGGTCTCTCGGATTCTCTCGCTTCTCTTGGCTTTTCTCTCGGCCGGCTGAAAACAGGGACCCCTCCGCGCATCGACGCCAGAACCATCAATTTCGGAAAGACGGAGCAACAGTACGGGGATACTCCCCCGGTTCCGTTTTCGCATGCCACGGACCGGATCGTCAATCCCCAACTCCCGTGCTCTATAACCTATACGAATGGACAGACGCATGAGATCATCCGGGCAAATCTCGATCGCTCCCCGCTTTACAGCGGCAAGATCCAGGGAATCGGACCGAGGTACTGTCCCTCGATCGAGGACAAGGTGGTGAGGTTCTCAGAAAAGCAGCGTCACCAGATATTCCTCGAGCCTGAAGGGCTGACAACCACAGAGTATTATGCGAACGGCATCTCCACGAGTCTCCCCTTTGATGTGCAGATCGCCCTTGTACAGAGCATTCAGGGCCTGGAAAACGCCGAGATCATGCGGCCCGGCTATGCGATCGAATATGACTTCGTCATTCCGACCCAGCTTTCCCAGACCCTCGAATCAAAGTCCTTCCGGGGTCTCTTTATGGCAGGGCAGATCAACGGAACATCGGGGTATGAGGAGGCTGCTGCCCAGGGGCTCATTGCCGGGATCAATGCAGCCCTCGCCCTCAGAAACGATCCCCCCTTCATCCTCCAGAGGCACGAGGCGTATATCGGGGTACTCATCGACGACCTCGTCACCAAGGGGACAAATGAACCCTACCGGATGTTCACATCACGCGCTGAATACCGGCTCTTGCTGAGACATGATAACGCAGACATGAGGCTCATGGAGAAAGGATACCGGTTGGGGCTCATCGACGACGACAGGCATGAAAATTTTTCTGAGAAGAAGAAAAACATCGAACGGGAGAAAAAGCGGCTTGTCTCAACACGAGCCAAGCCGGACGTTACCAACCCCCTCATGGCCGCTTCCGGCGCATCCCCGATATCAGAGCCCGTCTCTCTCGAGCAGCTCTTGAAAAGGCCAGAAGTGACTTATGAATCCATCCGGAAGCTTTCTCCTCCCGAGCAGCCCCTGACCGCTGAAGAACAGAAAGCTGTCGAGATCGAGGTCAAATACGCAGGGTACATCACCCAGCAGAGGGAACTCGTCGAGCGGATGCGCACCTTCGAAGCCCGCTCTATTCCTTCTGATTTCGATTATTCGCGCGTGAGCGGGCTTTCCAGAGAGGTGCTGTCGAAGCTCGAAGCGGTGAAACCGGCCAGTATCGGCCAGGCATCGAGAATCCCTGGAGTTACTCCTGCAGCAATGTCTCTCATCCTGATCGCTGCCGAAAAACACAAAAGGTCGCATGCGAAAAAGAAATCTGCTTGATGATCTGAAACGGCTTCTGTCTCTCCCGAGAAGGAACATGAAACAGGCCTGTCGGCACTATATGTACGAAGATTCGTCCTCAGTGCTGGCCATGCTCTTTTCCCTGGCAGAACGACCGCCGAGCAGACTGCTGAAAAACAACATCCTCACGCTGCTCAAGAGCATCCTCGACCATACTGATGAATTCTATGCATCTATCCCTGACTGGATGGTTCTTGAACTAAATAATTTCATCCAGAATCCGGGCTATACCGACCATGAGAAGACCCTGGTGCTCTCCGCGTTCGATTCTGAAGAGCTGTTCAGGAGAGTCTTATCCTTTGAACGGTTTGTCCAGCGATTCATGGACATCGAAGAAAGTTTTGAAGAGTTCATCATCCGAGAGATCAGAGACAACAGGACGGGGCTCTATGATATTTTCAGTACCATCCGGGCAAGGACAAAGCCTGATACCATGCTCTCCATGATACATGATCTG
>JBLNHB010000227.1:0-4319 GCA_050268805.1 bacterium
CGGATGTCTGTTCGTTGTTTATTTTTAGTACACAACTGTTCTTATCTATAAAACAACATAAAACAGGTGTTGCAATTCGTCTTTTTTTCGGATACAATTTGGGAAAGTTCAGATTGTTTCATGGGGGTCTGAAAGGGGGCTGTCAATGATAAGAATAGCTGTTTGCCTGATCATCTGCTCGTGCGCTTTCGGATACGCTTTTGCCGATGAGGTCGTCATTCAAATGAACGAAGTAACAGCCGAAGGTGTCGGGGAGAATATTGGAACAGTAACGGCATCTGACAGTTCCTATGGGATGATCCTGACACCTCAGCTCAGCAGTCTCTCGCCGGGGCTGCACGGTTTTCATATTCATCAGAACCCTGATTGCGCCCCGGGGGAGAAGGAAGGCAAGAAGGTTGCCGGCCTTGCAGCAGGAGGCCATTACGACCCGGCGAATATTGGAACTCATGGAGGGCCGTACGGTAAGGGACATCTGGGCGATTTACCCGCTCTCTTCGTAGGAGTGGATGGCAAAGCCTCTCTTCCGGTTCTCGCCCCGCGGCTTAAAGTGTCTGATCTCAAAGGCCGTTCCCTCATGATCCATGCGGGTGGTGACAATTATTCCGATCAGCCGGAAAAGCTTGGCGGCGGCGGGGCACGGGTGGCCTGTGGCGTTGTGAAGTAAGAAAAGGTTTTTTTCAAACTATAGAGAGCAATCTGGAGGGGACTTAACGTCAAAGCGCTTCGAGTGAACCCTTTATGAGTTTTGAACTATCTAATCTATTTGCGCGCTCTGGTGTGATATCCAGCAGGTGGAAAAGTTGTCAGTGTCTCTGAAAAATTCGCGGATCCTCAGTTTCCTGAACCGGCTTGCGGATTTACTCTCCGGACTCAGCGGGCTGTCCCTGACAGCATTCGACAAAGCAGGAGAACCCCTCTTTGCTTCGGGCAGACCAGATCCTGTGTACGCAGCCATCTCGATGACAGACCAAGGCGCACAGGAAACGTCCCATTTCATGCGTCATGCCATACGGACCGTTTTTTCCAGGAACGAGTTGACGATCCTCAGAGGACCGACCAATCAGTACCATTTTTTTGTGCCCCTCATCGTCGAACAGCAGAATGTGGTTCTGGCCGCAGGTGCTCTCTATACATCAAAGAAGGATTTTGAGGATTTCATCAAGCTGAGCCGCGAGAAATACCGCATCGAGGATGCGGTCATTTCCGGATGGTATAAGGATCTGTCACTGAAAGACTTTTCAGCCATCAAGACCACGGCAGAGGATATCCAGAGCGTCCTGTCCGAGTGTGTCCTTGCGAAGTATGAGAGCGACCGGACCGGAAAACAGTACAACTTCGTCAAAACGATCCTGGGCATAGTGACCAACCTCAGGTCCGACCTCGATGCGGCAGAGATCTTTCAGATCATAACGCAGTTCCCCCTTCTTCTCCTCGATCTCAACACCGTCTCCTATTCCTCGTACCATGAAGATCTCAACTGTTTCATCACCCAAACGGCTGCCGGTCTCTCCGCAGGTCACATCAGAGGCGTCACTTTCCTCCGGTCAGGCATCATCGAAGAGGCATGCCAGTCCGGCAAATTCATGAGCACCAGCGATATCTATGAAATCCACCGTATCGGACTGAACTACGATATCAATTCCCTCTCCATTTTCCCGATACAATACCGTGATACGATCCTGGGCATCTTCAGCGTCTATGATTCCGAGCTCACAGAGAGTCATGTTGAAATTCTCGAGCTCTTTACCAAGGTCATCGGCTATATGCTCGGCACGATCCAGGAACAGGAGAGCCAGCGGAAAAGCTTCGAACATATTTCGAGCCTCTCTTCGCTCACGAACCTGCTTGATCCGAGAGCAGAGGAGGAGACCCTCTTCACCGCGATCGTCGAGAATGCAGGACAGATCACGCGGGCGGAGCGGGCATCCCTCATGCTCGTTGAGGACGATGTTCTGAATATGAAGGCGGTCAGAGGGATCAACCGGCATGTGGCGGGCGGCATCCGGGTAAAGATGGGCGAACCGGTGGCAGGCAGAGTCGCGGCAACCAGACAGCCGCTCATGGTCAAGAACGCTTCGAAAGAGGCTGTCCTTTCCGGAAAATCCGGAAGCAGTTATAAAACAAAGTCCTTTATCAGCGTCCCCCTCGTGATTGGCGACCGGACCATCGGCGTCTTGAATATCGCCGACAAAATTACCGGCGACGTATTTTCAGAGGAGGACTTCCAGTTGATCAAGTCTTTTGCATCGTATGCATCCGTGGTGCTCGAGAGTTCGCAGTACTTCCGTCTCTCCGAGCAGATGCGGGAGCTTTCGATCACCGACAGTCTGACCGGTATCTACAATAGACGCCATTTCAACACCGTGTTCGTCAATGAGATTCATCGGTCCACGCGTCACGGCTTCCCCTTTGCTTTCGCGATTGCCGATATCGACAACTTCAAAGCATTCAATGATACCGAGGGCCATCTCGTGGGGGATTCGGTATTGAAAGCGATCTCGAATATCATCCGGGAATCCCTGCGCTCCATCGATGTCGCGGCGCGCTTTGGCGGAGAAGAGTTTTCCCTCATCCTGCCGCAGACAGAGCGAAACGAAGCTTTCCGGATTGCAGAACGGGTACGGACGAACATCAAGAAGTTCTGCCCGAAGTTCTGGAAAATCTATCCCGAGGATTCCATCACCGTGAGCATCGGGATATCGGTGTTTCCTGATGACGGAACGGATATCAAGGACCTGATTAAGAACGCTGATAAGGCGCTCTACATGGCGAAGATGCAGGGCAAGGACAGAACAGTCGTTTTCAAGAAATAACCCATTCTGTATCTCGATTCGCCGCTTTCAGTTTATCCAATATAATTAAAATATGGGGGGTGGCGAAAAAAGTTCTTGCATCGATATCTTAATGTAAACTCGTACTAAGAGAATGGTACACACGGTGGGATGCATCCATCACGAGAGCGGAGCAGCAAGAAATAGTCATGCGTTATCGATTTCAAGAAATTTTTGAGCCACGCCCGCCCATGAGTCTCGAAATGTATGGATCAACTGCTATAGGTCAAACCACATACCGAAGGCAAGGTACGACTCGTCATACCGGTAGAACTCCCCGAGAACAGATCGGCCGTTATAGTACTCGATACCGAACCGCCAGTTCCTGCCAATGTCCTCAAAGGGAACAACGAAGCCTGCCTGCAGGTCAATGCTACCGTTCCAGTCCCGTTCTTCCGTAAACTGATTGTCCAAAGCAAAATACCACCCTGCCCTCCCCCCGAAGAAACTGTCCTTTGACTGGTATTCAAGGCCCCACTGGGCCCGCCAGTGTTTTGGATTGGTCCGGTCACCCACGTCGAACGCCCAGCCTGCCTCTGCGTAGCACCGCCACTTCTCTAAGAATTGCTGGCTTATGCCCCAGAACAACTCTTCACGGGTATATCCGATTCGCTTGCGGCCGAAGTTTTCTGCAAACTCATCACCAACGTGGGCAGAGTCGTGAAAAATGCCAAACTTGAGGGCCAATCCTTTCCCGTCTGCCCAGCTGAAGGTCGGGCCGAAGAGCCCGTCCCAGCCGATGTTATCGGAATCCTTGTCCATATCAAACTGCCCCAGAAAATTGACCATAAAATCGAACTGGAATCCGGCATTTGGGTTGTTATTCGGATGAATTCTCACGAACCCGTAATTCCCTCCCATGCGGATCTCGATACGTCTGTCCTTGCCGACATTGGGAATTTCAGATTCGAAGACTTTCAACTCAGATATTCCGATACCGGACCGTTTGGGGTCCGCGATGTACGGGGGATAGAGGTCTCCCGCGGGACTCAGCTGCAATGTCCAGCCGGAGCTGATCGGGAAGGAATATTTTGAGACTGAACTCTCTGTGCTCTTCCCGGATTGCTTGGTTGTCTCGATCCCTTGTTCAGTCAGTGCCTCAGCGCATGCAGGTACTTCATGCATCATGATACCGACAATACAGACCATCCACGCGAGAGAGCTGCAAAGAACGCCTTTCATCCCCTCTTTCCAAAATATCATCCTTTATTGCACCCCTTCCGATAATGAATATTTCTTTTCTTCCGGCGAGATCAAAACGGCATATTATACAAAATGCAAAGCAGAAAAACGATGCAGATTTTCAGGAATGGAGGCAGCAGTTGGGATGAGCTGAATCGAAAAGTCAGGGAAGGGTTGGTGCCGGTGGGGAGAATCGAACTCCCACGGGATTGCTCCCACCGGATTTTGAGTCCGGCGCGTCTGCCAGTTCCACCACACCGGCGCAGATCAATCTAAACGCATGCCCTTTTCGTCGACCATCTT
>JBLNHB010000228.1:0-6465 GCA_050268805.1 bacterium
AGGCTGAGGGCATTGCCATTCACTTCAGCAGATTGTATCGGTGACGCATCGGTGATGCCTCCGGAAATGGTCTGAGAAATGGTGTTCGTCTTGATACCATTTGTAGGATGATCTATGGTTACTACGGGTGCTATCGTGTCCGATATGACCATGATCTCGTCGGACCCGGTATTTCCCGCGGCATCGGTTGCAACCGCCCTGATGATGTTTGCACCTTCCGACAGAGAGAGCGACGAGAGAGTGAAGGAGTCGCCGGTGAGGGCCAGAACATTGATGCCATTAATAGTGAGAGTGACCGGCGTTGCATCGGTGACCGTGCCCGAAACATCGGCGCTGTTCTTGTTGATATAGACGTTTGGAGCCGGAGCCAAGATATGAACGACCGGAGGAATCGTGTCAAGAGTGAGCGACCGGCTCGCCTCAGCGGTATTTCCCGCGCTGTCGGTTGCCTTGACCGTTAGGGTGTTCCCCCCTTCCAAGAGATCAACGATGATGCTGAACGCTCCGCCCCCCGCCGGGATGCTGACGCTCTTGCCCTGCACCAAGACCGTGGTTGCGGTCAGGTCCTGAACACTCCCTCTCAGCTCAAGCGTAGTGGAAGATACATATGCCGGCGTCGAATCAAGGGTGATCACGGGCGCCAGTGAATCCTGTATTACGGAGAATGAGGCGGCTCCGCTCTCATTGCCCACGTCATCGGTTGCAGTTGCGCTGAGGGAGTTCGTTATATTCAGGTCGAGCGCAATAGGCATGGTGAACCTGCCCGAGGTATCTGCGTGAGCCTCCCCTCTCCCCAAAATTCTTACAAGCGATTGCGGTTCCGCGTTTCCGCTTACGGTTAAGATCGTGAGGTTTGTCACCGCGGGGAGAGCATCGATTGACGGCGGAGGCGGAGGAACCGTGTCGAGGTTCAAGCTAATGGAAGCCGACCCTCTGTTGCCGGCCATATCAGCAGCTTCCACAGTGATCGTATTGGGCCCCTCGATGAGGGTGTGCTGATGGCTGAATCGTCCCGCATTCAGTGTGAGAGCGGAACCATTGAGGGCTACGGATTCGATGGGCGACGCATCGGTGACCGTCCCTGATGCCGTCTGTGTTCCGACGTTTGTCTTGAGATTGTTTGCGGGTGTTTCGATCACAACAACAGGAGGAACAGTGTCTGAGAATACCGTTACTTCTGCCGTCCCGGTGTTCCCTGCGGCATCTGTTGCAACCGCTCTTACTGTGTTGGAGCCTTCGGCAAGGGTGAGGGAGGCAAGCGTGAAGGCGGATCCGTTCATTGCCGCATCAACCCCGTTGACCGTCACATGCACCGGTGTCACGTCGGTCACCGAACCGGAAACATTCGTTGTGTGCGCTCCGATGTAGGAGCCGGCAAGGGGAGAGGAAATCACGACCGTAGGCGCCATCGTATCACGGATGATAACCCTTGAAGCTTCCGAACTGTTTTGTGCGCTGTCTTCAGCCCGTACAGTGAGCGTATTCATACCCTCAATCAGATCGATGACAAAGGAAAAGGGTCCTCCACCGCTCGGAAGCGAGACGCTCTTTCCCGGCACGGTGACTGTCGTTGCCGTGAGGTCCTGGATGTTTCCTTTCAGTTCGATGGTTGTTGCCGAAATATACATGGGCGTGGGGTCCAGCGTGATGACCGGTGCCTGATTGTCCATGACGACCTGAACCGAAGCATTTGCCGAATTGCCATAGAAGTCAGTTGCGATCGCAATGATGCTGTTTGTGCTGTAATTGAGGGTGATGGGGGCCTGATATGAGCTTCCTGCATTTGCGGCGTTGACGCCATTCACCGTAATAACGGCATCGGGGTCATTGATGGTACCGGTAACGGTTATCTGAGGAGTGGGAAGGATCTGACCTTGAACCGGATAAGAGATCGTAATCTGGGGAGCTGTATTATCTACCCCAATAATCTGAACGCCGATAATACAGCCGGGTGTGCTCTCGAGCTCTGCGCTCAGGAGGTTTGAGACATTCAACCTTGATGCAGATCGTTCGAGGAATCCGACCTGTTTGTTAAGGTCAAAATGATCGACAATAAGGGAACCATTAAGGGTTATGGACGCGCTGGAGCACCTGTCCGTCCCATCCGGCCTGCCGTTCGTTATAAGGATGCGGTAACTCTCGGCGGGCGCCGGGACATCAAATGATGCGTTTTCTATAAATGGTGTTGCGGTTCCCCTGACAAACGTTTTTTGCAAAAGGGCTACTTCTGCCGAATGAGCGATGAAGGGAGAGGAAAGAATGAAGAATGAAGGCAGGAGCGCCAAAAGAAAGGCATGTTTCAGCAATCGCATGAGGCTTCTCAACCCCCCCCTTAATCAAACCACGGAGGAAAATGGATCTCGGAAAGTCTACGGCCCCTCCCAGATATGAAAAAAACTTTACAGGAATTTTAGAAGTTTGTCAACAAAATTGTTTTTATAAGGCTATATATTTGTAATACGGGAGGAAGAGAGGGATTGGCTCGGAGGCTCTGACAAAGAGAAATAATGGCGGTCCCAACGGGATTCGAACCCGTGTTTTAGCCTTGAGAGGGCCACGTCCTAGGCCTCTAGACGATGGGACCATAATCAGATAGAGCCAACAGATAGCGACAGAGAGATAGAGTTATTTCTTGATCAGCCCATGAAGCATCATCGCTATTTCATCAAGACCGTCATACAACTCAGAGAAAACGTTGCTTTCTATATAATTTCTATTTTTCATGGAATCTTATCAACTACTTCGGCCACCTTCCTGAAGATCTCAATGCTTTTCTGCCATACATTTAATCGTTCAAATTTAAACAATCTCTATCTCAAATCTCTATCTGTTTTGACTGGCTGGGGAGAGAGGATTCGAACCCCTACAAGCAGATCCAGAGTCTGCCGTCCTGCCATTAGACGACTCCCCAAAGTGGTCTATGTTACCGGATTTCTTAAATCAGAGTCAATTTGGTCCTGATGACTCAATTTACACCCGTTTTTCTATTATCCTTTTCCCCGGGGCATGATTCTTGTCCCCGACGAGTCGATATGTACCCGGAAACGGTCTTTCTCTTGGTCAAAGCCTATGGTCTCATTCTCTTCGATCATATTCAGCTTGTCGATAATAGTGTCTTTTATCCGGCACCCTCTCTTCAGGACGGTATTATCAAGAATAATGGAGTCTTCCACCTGAACGTCGTCCTCGATTGTTACACCCCGCCTGATAAAGGAATTGGAAATGCGGGCGTTCTTGATAAAGACGCCATCACCGATATAACTGTTGATGATCTCACCGCGTATGATTTTAGCGGCAGAAACCTTGGCGTGTGCCGAATGGATAGGCCACAAAGCATTGGAGATGTCAAATTTCGGCTCTTCACCGAGCATGTCCATGTGGGACTCGCAATATGCCCGAATCGTCCCAACGTCGCGCCAGTATCCCTCTTCTTCATGGGACAGAATCCCGGGTATTTTGTTGTTTGAAAAATCGTACGCATAGAGCTTCCCGGAATCGACAAGCCCCGGAAGAATGTGTTTCCCAAAGTCGTGTTCTTTGTCCTGCTGGGCCTTCGCAAGGCCTTTTACGAGAACATCCGTATTGAAAATATAATTTCCCATTGATGCGAGAGAGAATCCAGATCTGCCCGCCATGGGTAGCGGTTTTGAAGGCTTCTCATCAAAACCATTAATTCTTCCGTTCTTATCGCAGTTTACAATCCCAAACGATGAAGCCTGATCAATGGGTACCGGGATTGTCGCTACTGATACCGAAGCTCCGCTGTTGAGGTGAAAATCGACCATCTGCCGGATATCCATCCGGTAAATGTGGTCAGCGCCGAAAATAGCGATGAGACCCGGTTTGTGATACCTGATGAGGTTGATGTTCTGAAAGACAGCATCAGCAGTTCCCTGGAACCATTCCGGTCCCATTCGCATCTGAGGAGGGACGACTGTGACGAAATGATCCTGCATGATTGGCGAGAGCACCCAGCTTTCGCGGATATGCTCGATCAATGACTGAGCTTTATACTGAACCAGGAGATAGATTGAAAAAATGTTTGAGTTGACGAAATTACTCAGGACGAAATCAACGATCCGGTATCTGCCGCCGAACGGCACTGCAGGCTTGGACCTCTCGACGGTCAGGGGGAACAATCTCTCTCCCTTCCCTCCGGCAAGAATAAAAGCTAAGATCTTAGGATGTCTCATTGCCCTCCCTCATGTAGAATCGACTGTTCAGCGGCTCCTCGGTTCGAAGAGGACCTTCACTTCTTCCATGAAGTCATTGATGTCCTTGAATTCCCGGTACACCGATGCGAACCGCACATAGGCAATTTTATCGAGCGTTTTCAAGTGTTCCATGACCTTTTCTCCCACAGAGGAGCTCTTTATTTCCTTTGCCCCAAGAGAAAGAACTTCCTTTTCGATATTTTCCACAACCTCTTCAAGAGTGGAATACGGGACGGGTCTCTTTTCACAGGCCTTCTGCAATCCGGTCATGATTTTGTGGCGGTCAAAGGGTTCGCGCCTTCCGTCCTTCTTCACCACAACGGGAAGGATATCCTCTACCCGTTCATAGGAAGTAAACCGGCGTTCGCATTTGACGCATTCTCTGCGCCGCCGGATGACATCGCCTTCCTTGCTCATGCGGGAATCGATGACCTTGTCGTCGATGTTTCCGCAGAATGGGCATTTCATACGCTGCTGCTGTTCCGGGATTCAGGATACCGCACAGGCATTGTGAATTGGGAATTTTTGGCAGAGATGCTCAACTTCGTGGTGGATCTGTTCGAGAAGCAATACGTTCTTTGAGTTCTGGAGAACCCTATGGATCATGTCGGTGATGGTCACCATTTCCTCTTCGCCCATTCCCCGGGTAGTAACGCAGGGCGTTCCAATACGCATGCCGCTGGTGATCGTAGCCGGTTTTTCATCGAAGGGGATCGCGTTCTTGTTCAAGGTTATCCCTGCAGCATCGAGCGCTTCTTCGGCATCCTTCCCGGTAATGTTCTTATTGTTCAGATTCACGAGAAGAAGATGGTTATCGGTGCCTCGGGAAATCACTTCATAGTCTTTTTTCATGAGTTCGGCAGCGATACACTGAGCATTTTTCACGACGTTTCTCTGATACTGCTTGAAACCTTCGGCCATCGCTTCTTTTAGGGCAACTGCTTTGGCGGCTATGACATGCATCAGGGGACCTCCCTGGATGCCGGGGAAAATAGTTTTATCTATGATCTTTGCGAACTCCTGCCTGCACATGATCATCCCTCCCCGCGGGCCCCTGAGGGTCTTGTGCGTCGTTGTCGTCACAAAATCGGCATAGGGTATCGGCGAGGGATGGATACCGGCGGCAACCAGGCCCGCGATATGGGCTATATCGGCCATGAGGTATGCACCAACCTCATGAGCTATTTCCGAAAAAAGTTTGAAATCGAGGATTCTCGAATAAGCGCTCGCGCCGACAACGATCATTTTCGGCTTGTGTTTTTTTGCCTGGGACCTGACAAAATCATAATCGATATAGCCGGTATTCCTATCAATACCATAAAAGACGGTATTATAGATGAGACCGGAAAAGTTGACCTTGGCGCCATGGGTAAGATGCGCGCCATGCCTCAGGTCCATGCCGAGAATAACGTCGCCAGGCTTGA
The DNA here is from genome assembly GCA_050268805.1 of bacterium. GTDB lineage: Bacteria > Nitrospirota > Thermodesulfovibrionia > Thermodesulfovibrionales > BMS3Bbin05 > JBLNHB01. The sequence goes on from JBLNHB010000228.1 coordinate 5,639, forward strand.
GAACGGAAAAATACACCGCCATATTGGCCTGAGAGCCTGAATGGGGCTGTACATTCACATGCTCCGCGCCAAAAAGATCTTTTGCCCTGTCGATCGCAAGGCATTCAACCATGTCGGCAAACTCACATCCGCCATAGTACCGCTTGTCAGGATACCCTTCCGCATATTTATTGGTGAGGATGGAGCCCTGGGCTTCAAGGACTGCGGGGCTTACATAGTTCTCTGAAGCGATGAGCACAATATGTTCGTTTTCCCGTTCAGCCTCTCTCTGAATCGCGTCGAAAACCTCGGGGTCGATGTTCTTAAGTGTTTTCTGTTCCATGGCAGAGCAATCCCTCAATATCGTTAATCTTGTTCAGTCTTCCCTCGTGTCTTCCACCCTCAAAGGAAGTTGAAAGCCAGGTCTTCGCAATTTCGGCGGCGAGTTCCTTCCCCGTAGTTCTGCTGCCGAGAACGAGGATGTTGGCGTCATTGTGCATCCTGCTCATCTTCGCAGTAAAAATGTCATAGCAGAGGGCGGCACGGATGCGGGGGAATTTGTTTGCAACAATCGACATGCCGATCCCGGTCCCGCAGATGAGTATCCCCCGCTCGGCGCTCCCCGAAGATACTGATTCTGAAACAAGACGACCGAAGTCAGGATAGTCGACGGAGACAGGACCTTCAGTCCCGCAATCAAGTGTTTCATGATGGAGCATGGAGAGGAGCTGCTTGATCGCCGTTTTTAATTCGAACCCCGCATGATCGCTTCCGATCGCTATCTTCATACAATAAAAAGTCCTTTATATCCTTTATATTCTAAGAGTTTTCATAATAAATAAGCCGGG
>JBLNHB010000229.1:0-12321 GCA_050268805.1 bacterium
CCCGGAGTTCATGAAGGAGTTCATGGGCGCGGTCTTCATCCCTCATACCAATCCGGAACTGCTCAAAGTCTGAATTTATTGTCCGAACAGGTATGGGATAGTTCAATGATCAAAGAAAGAGCTTCTTCTTGCGGCTCTTTGCACCTTTTGTGTCGTTCCGTTATGCGATATCTTGATTTGAGAAAATCATAAAAGGAGGAACCTTAGGATGAACAAGATAGTGCGGGGTATGTTAGGCGGGGTGGCGATGGGGATCATGGGAGAGTTCTTCGGCTGGCTCATTTATGGGGTGGTCTTCATGAAGTGGACAGTGCAGGTGAGTCAGTTGTGGAGGCCGATGGAGAGCGCCTACTGGCGCATCGGGATGCCGTTGGTCGATATTTTCAGCGGCATGATGGTTGCCCTGGGATACGCAATGCTCTATAAAGGAATTCCCGGCACCGGACTGAAAAAAGGATTGGTGTATGGTTTGATACTCTGGCTCATAGCCAGATTCACAGGAGAGCTTTTCGGGTATGTCATGAGCCCCGTTCCTTTTATGCTGGTTATCGCGGGCTGGATCCACGGCCTCATCGTCATGTCACTGGGCGGAATCGTCATTGCTGCTCTGTACGGGAAGACGCTGGAGAAAAGATGAACATCCTGCGGCATATTTCTTTGAGGTCGTAAAATGACGAAAGACATAATTACGAGAAAACTTGTTGTATACCAACTGATCGGGTACGGAATCCTGTTATTCTTGATTGTCGGTGATGAAACATTTGATTTCCCGCACAATGTATTCGGCGCTCCTGCGACACCGGTGAACTGGAATGAAGCTTTTATTGAGGGTATCTATGTTCTTGCTTTGTGCGCTTTTACCATTTATCTTTCGCTGAGACTTCTGAAACGGATCAAATACCTGGAAGGTTTTTTACCCATTTGTTCATTCTGCCACAAAATTCGTGATGACAAAGACTGGAAACGGATTGATGAATACATAAGAGATCATTCTGAAGCTCATTTTACCCATAGTGTATGTCCGGAGTGTGCGAGTAAGCATTATGGAATGTCTTTCAAAGAATAAAAAGTTCAAGAAACTCGTCCGAAGATTTGGCAGATTGCACAGAGCTTAAGGCTGAGAAGAATATGTGATTGATCGCATGCTACTTTTTCTTGATCTGTTACATCTTCGCAATTTTGCGGATGATCAGAGCGCGTCGTCGCGCTTAAGTTCCTTCAGAGTGGGCAGTTCGCTCAGGTCCTTGAGACCGAAGAACTGGAGGAACTCCTTTGATGTTCCGTAGAGAAACGGCCTCCCGGGAACCTCTTTCTGCCCCAGAATCTTGATGAGCCGTTTCTCGGCCAGAGATCTGATAACGCCATCCGAGTTGACGCCGCGGAGATCCTCGACTTCGGGCTTGGTGACGGGCTGCTTATAGGCGATGATGGCAAGGGTTTCGAGTGCTGCCTGGGAGAGCTTTGACGCGACCGCGGTTTTTCTCAGCTTTCTCACGAAGGGTGCAAAGTCGGGGTTGGTGACCATCTGGTAGCCGTTTGCGACTTCGACCATGAGGATTCCGCCTCTTCTCGCATTGTACTCGTCCATGATCTCTTTGAGAAGGCCGGTCACCTCGTCTTCAGGGAAGTCGGTGGTTTTCGCGAGGTCCTTGGCGCTGACCGGCTCGGAAGAGATGAACACTAATGCTTCGAGCAGATTCTTCTTCCGGTCGTTCTCCATGACCTTGAACTATATCAAATTGGGAATGTAAACATCAATGAGCAAGACAAGCATCCTGGACAGGTGTTTCCCTCATACAAATCTCCCCGTCGCCGCATGAGGAACCGTGGTACAATATTTTTATGCCTTCATTCGGAGATAAGATAGAGAGTTTTTTTGAACGTCAGATCTGGAGCGTTGACGTCACGACCATCGGGAGGGTGAGGGCCGTTCTGATCAAGACGCTCAGGTTTCTCTCCGTCGCTGTCCTGGAATTCAGGGAGGGACAATTAGCCCTCCGGGCGATGAGCCTCGTCTATACCACCATTCTCACCCTCGTGCCGCTCATCGCGGTCAGTTTCTCGGTCCTCAAGGCCTTCGGCGTCCACAATATGGCGGAACCGCTGCTCCAGAATTTTCTTGCCCCCCTCGGGCCGAAAGGGGATGAATTGACAATCAGGATCATCCATTTTGTGGACAATGTGAAAGCGGGCATACTCGGTGTCGTCGGTCTCGCTTTTCTCATCTATTCAGTCATATCCCTCATTCAGAAGGTTGAGGATGCTTTCAACTATATCTGGAAGGTCCAGAAATCGCGCTCCTTCTTTCAGAGCATCAAGGACTACATCACGGTGCTGCTCATCGGACCGCTCATGGTGGTTGCGGCCATAGGGCTTACCGCGACCGTGTTAAGCACTGTGTTTATGAAAGCACTTCTCAACATCGAGCCGTTCGGCACTGCGTTCTACTATGCCGGTCAGTTGCTGCCGTATATCATCGTCTGCGTTGCCTTTTCGATTCTTTACTATCTGATACCGAATACGCGGGTCCGGTTCCGGTCAGCGCTCGTGGGCGGAATCTTCGCAGGTATCATCTGGCAGACCACGGGTTGGGTCTTTGCTTCATTCATCGTTTCGTCCGCGAAGTACTCGGCTATCTATTCGGGGTTTGCTCTCCTCATCCTCTTTATGATGTGGCTCTATCTGAGCTGGCTCATCCTCCTCGTTGGAGGGAAGATGTCCTTCTACCACCAGTACCCCCAGTTCCTCACGGTGAAGAAGGAGCATATTTTGCTGAGCAACAGGCTCAAGGAGCGGCTCGCCCTGCTCATCATGGTACTGATCGGCCATCGTTTCCATAAGAACGAGGCGAACTGGACATTCGATGCGCTGCTCCGGCGCCTGAGACTTCCCTTCGAGCCGGTCCGGGATGTCCTGGAATTGCTGGAACGAAAGAAGTTGATCACCATTACCTGCGATAATCCTCCGCAGTATCTTCCGACCCATGACCTGGAGTCAGTCAAGCTGAAGCATTTCATCAAGCTCATCCGGGGTGCTGAAGAGGATACCTATGCACTCGAAGCTAAGTTCCTCTCAGAACCGGAAGTGGACTCCCTCATGGAAAAGCTCATCGAGGCCCGGGAAGCAACACTCGGTGAACAGACCCTCAAGGACATAGTTCTGAAGCATCGGGAAGATACCCCGGCTCGATGAATCCTGCTCCCGCTGTCTTCATAATCTGGAAGGAGAACGGTTATTTGAATTAGTCTTTGTTTTCCAAATGTTAAGCGAGCGTATCTCTTTTCTTCTCCATTGAAATCATCTGACGATATAATGTAATATACTAAACTCAAATTTAGCACAGGAGGATGTAGATTAAGCTTAAAATCAGAGATTCGGTAACCGATATCCATGACCGTGCCGAGATCAGGAAACGGCTCGAAAAGAACAGGGCGGTAGCAGTCAGATTGGATTCGGGAAACCTCATGGATATCGCCTCCCTTGATTCCCTCCCCGAGGACTCCGTGGTAGAAGCGATCACCGCAGACTCGCAGGTAGGCCTCGAGGTCTACCGCCACAGCACCTCCCATATCATGGCCCATGCCGTGAAGGATATCTTCCCCGAGGCGAAAGTCACGATCGGTCCTGCCATCGAAGAGGGGTTCTATTACGATTTCGACATCGACCGGACCTTCAGTACCGAAGACCTCGAACGCATCGAGAAGAGAATGGCCGAGATCGTCGCGGAGAACAGGCCCTTTATCAGAAGAGTTCTCTCCAGGGACGAGGCCATAGAGTACTTCGACAGGATCGGTGAATCATACAAAGTCGAGCTGATCCGCGAGATCCCCGACAGTGAGGTCTCGCTCTATGACGAAGGCGGCTTCACTGATTTGTGCCGGGGGCCACACCTGCCGTCCACCGGTCAGGTTAAGGCTTTCAAGCTCTTAAACGTCGCAGGCGCCTACTGGCGGGGGAATGAGAAGAACAAGATGCTCCAGCGGATCTACGGTGCCGCATTCCCCACGGAAAAGGAGCTGAAGAGTTATCTTCATTTCCTCGAAGAGGTGAAGAAGCGGGACCACCGGAGACTGGGCAAGGAGCTCGACCTCTTCAGCATCAATGACGACATCGGACCGGGCCTGATTCTCTGGCATCCGAAAGGGTCCCTCATCAGGAAGACCATCGAGGATTTCTGGCGGGGCGAGCATCTGAAGGCCGGGTACCAGCTTCTCTATACACCCCACATCGCCCGGCTCCAGCTCTGGAAAACGAGCGGCCACGTCGACTACTACAGCGAGAATATGTATTCGCCCATGGAAATCGACGAAGTGCAGTACGAGATCAAGCCGATGAACTGCCCGTTCCACATCGCAATATATAAATCTTCCCTCAGGAGTTATCGCGAATTTCCGGTCAGGTATGCGGAGCTCGGCACAGTATACCGGTATGAGCGGTCCGGCGTGCTCCACGGTCTTCTCAGGGTGAGGGGCTTCACCCAGGATGATGCCCATGTCTTTTGCAGGGAGGACCAGATGGAGGAGGAGATCCAGAATGTCCTGAATTTCACAATCTTCGTCCTGGCGACCTTCGGATTCGATACGTATGACATCTATCTTTCAACTCGGCCGGAGAAATATGTGGGTACGCCCGAAAGCTGGGAGCGGGCCACCAGGGCCCTGGAGCTTGCTCTGAAGAAGCGTGGCCTCGACTATAAGGTTGATGAGGGGGGCGGAGCTTTCTACGGACCCAAGATCGACATCAAGATCAAGGATTCTCTCAACCGGGCATGGCAGTGCAGCACTATCCAGGTTGACTTCAACAATCCCGAGCGCTTTGATGTCGCCTACCGCGGAGCCGACGGAAAGGAGCACCGGCCTCTCATGATCCACCGGGCGCTCATGGGCTCGCTCGAGCGGTTCTTTGGTGTTCTCATCGAGCACTATGCGGGAGCGTTCCCTCTCTGGCTTGCGCCGGTGCAGCTCACGGTCATGAATATTTCGGAAAAACATCTCCTCTCAGCCGGGAACCTGTTGAAATATTTGAAAGAAAATGATATAAGAGTGGAGGCGTCTTTCGATAATGAAAAGATCAACTACAAAATACGCCAATCGACCGTTGCAAAGGTCCCCTATGCCGCCATCATCGGCGACAAGGAAGTTGAAAGCGGCACGGTGACCATACGAAAGCGGAATGGCGAAAATCTCAGTCCCATGACACAGGAAGAACTGCTTGAGATGCTGAAAAAGGAAATTTTTTCCAAACAATAACTTCAGGAGGTGATTTTTATCAGCAAGGACACTATCAGAAGAGACAGCGCACGAAAGGACATCGTACGGGTAAACGATCAGATACGTTCGAGGGAAGTCAGGCTCATCTCTGCAGAGGGTGAACAGCTTGGCGTTGTACCGATCCTGAAAGCGAGGGATCTTGCCCGCGAGGCCGGGTACGACCTTGTGGAGGTCGCGCCGAATTCAGCTCCGCCGGTATGCAGGATCATGGACTATGGGAAATACCGGTATCAGCAGAGCAAAAAACACACTCACCGGAAGACCATGGACATTAAGGAAGTTAAAATACGGCCTGCGATTTCAGAGCATGATCTCGAGCTCAAGGTCAAGAACATTCTCAGGTTCCTTGATGAGGGCGACAAGGCAAAGGTGACGATGTTCTTCCGGGGAAGGGAGATCGTGAGGCCTGAAATCGGGATGCGTATTTTCGATAAGATCATGGAAATCGTGCGCGATAAATATACCGTGGAGGTCAAGCCGAGACTCGAGGGCAACAGGGTCACGATGGTAGTTGCCCCCAAATAATGAAAAATGGTATCATTTCTTTCCGTGAGTAAATTCAGGAGGTTTGAGAATGCCGAAAATGAAAACACATAGAGGCGCTGCAAAGAGGTTCAAAGTCACCGGCACCGGCAAAATATTGAGGGGTAAGGCGAACAAGAGCCATATCATGACCGGAAAGCCGTCGAAAAGGACCCGGGGCCTCAGGACCATGGGCCTCGTCGACAAGACGAATGAAAAAGCGATCAAGCGCATGCTGGGTCTGTAAGGTCCTTTCGCACACACGCTCCATCTGAAGACCGGGAAAGAAGCTTTTCAGGATTGTGATCCCTGAACGCAGTTCGAGAACAGAGTATCAGTATGTAAGGAGGAACAGATATGCCGAGGGCAAAAGGCGGATTCAAATCGAGACGCAGGAGAAAAAAGGTCCTTGAACAGGCCAAGGGCTACATAGGAGGCAAGAGCCGTTTATACAAGGCTGCGCGGGAAACGGTTGAAAAGGCGCTCCTGTATGCGTTCCGGGACAGGAAAGCAAAAAAGCGGGAGTTCCGGAGTCTCTGGATCACCAGGATCAATGCCGCTGCCAGGTCCACGGGAATGACCTACAGCCAGTTCATGGCGGGCATCAAGAAGGCCGGCATCGGACTGGACAGAAGAGCGCTGGCAAGCCTCGCGTACGACGATCCCGCCGCATTCGGCAAGATCGTCGAGACAGTAAAAAAAGAAACCGCGGCATAACTCTCTTTTACCGTGGTCGACCTTCTTGTATTCAAGGAGTCCTTTCTCCGTCAGCTCGGCAAGGCCGAGGATGTCCAGGCTCTCCAGGAGCTCCGCGTTCAGTACCTGGGCAAGAAGGGCGAAATAACGCAGCAGCTCAAGAGCCTCGGCTCGATCCCTCCGGAAGAACGTCCTGCCGCAGGCAAGCAGATCAACGACCTCAAGGAATATATCGAAGAGCAGCTCTCGAAGAAGCTCGAAAAACTCCAGTCAGCAGAGCTCTCAAAGAAACTTCAGAAAGAATCCCTCGACATAACGCTTCCCGGTCCCGGCGAAGAAATCGGAGGCCGGCATCCGATCAATCTCGTTCTCGATGAGGTCATCGATATTTTCACCAGCATGGGGTTCGATGTGGAGGAGGGGCCCGAAGTCGAACTCGATTATTATAATTTCGAAGCGCTCAATATTCCGAAGAACCATCCCGCGCGCGACATGCAGGACACATTCTACGTGAATGAGGATGTGGTCCTGAGGACCCATACATCGCCCGTCCAGGTGCGGGTCATGGAGCGGAAGAAGCCTCCCCTCAAATTTATCGCTCCCGGCAAGGTCTACCGTCACGACGCGGATATCTCCCACACCCCCATGTTCCATCAGGTCGAGGGGCTCATGGTAGACGCCAAGATAACCTTCGCAAACCTGAAATCGGTGCTCGAGAGCTTTATCCATGCCTTCTTTTCTCCGGATACGCCGGTGCGCTTCAGGCCGAGCTATTTCCCGTTCACCGAGCCGTCGGCGGAGGTCGATATCGGCTGCATCTTTTGCAAGGGATCGGGTTGCAGGGTATGCAAGACAACAGGCTGGCTCGAGATCCTCGGCTCCGGGATGGTGAATCCCCGGGTGTTCCAGATGGCCGGGTATAAGTCCGGCAAGTACACCGGCTTTGCCTTCGGCATGGGCATTGAAAGGATCACCATGCTCAAATACGGGATCAATGATATACGGCTTTTCTATGAAAACGACATTCGCTTTCTGAAGCAGTTCTAAAATCTAAAGGGGTAGGCATGCTCATTTCTTTCGGCTGGCTCAAAGAATTTGTCACGGTAACCAAATCACCGCAGCAGACCGCCGACATGCTGACCATGGCCGGGCTCGAGGTCGAGTCTGTCCGTGAAGAGCAGGGCGACACGGTCCTTGATATTTCCCTGACGCCGAACCGGGGCGATTGCCAGAGCGTCATCGGCATTGCCCGAGAGCTGAGCGCGATCACCGGCAAGAAGATAAAGCACCCGAAGATCCAGCTTCCCAATGAGGACCCGAGGGCCTACATCAAGGTCCGCATCGAGGACCGGAATCTCTGCTGGCGATACGCGGGGAGAGTGATCAAGGGGATCAAGGTCGGGGAATCTCCCGAATGGCTGAAGAAGAGGCTCGAGATCTCCGGGATCCGGTCGATCAACAATATCGTCGATGTCACCAATTATGTGATGCTCGAATTGGGGCAGCCCCTCCACGCGTTTGACTATGAAAAGCTCAAAGCCCGGCAGATCCGTGTCGGCGTTCCGCCAAAGAGCATGAGATTTCCTGCTCTGGACGGGACGGAACGGCAGATCACCACGGACACGCTCATGATCTGGGATGGAGAGCATCCTTCCGCCATAGCAGGGATCATGGGTGGACGTGAGAGCGAAGTGGACCAGGACACCAAGAGCATCTTTCTCGAGAGTGCCTGTTTCGATCCCCTCTCGATCAGGAAGTCTTCATTCAGGCTCGGCCTGAGGACCGAATCGTCATTGCGGTTCGAGCGGGGCATCGACGTGCTGAATGTCGATCGCGCTCTCGACAGGGCATCATACCTTGTTTCAGAGCTTGCCGGCGGCCTCTTGTGCAAGAAGGTCGACGCGTTCCCCCGGAAATACACACCCCGTCTCATCAAGCTGAATCATGAGACGGTTGAGGACCTTCTCGGTATCCCCATCCCGAACACCAGAGTGCATGACCTCCTCCTGAGGATCGGCGCCCAGGTCGAGGAATCTTTTCAGTCCTATCTCGTCGAGGCGCCTTCCTGGAGGAACGACCTGGAGCGGGATGTCGATCTCATCGAGGAAATCGCGCGGCTGCACGGGTATCCGAAGATCGTTCCAACAGCTCCCCTTGCCCAGGTGGCGGCGCGCCCTCCAGAAACGCGGAGAAAGCGGATCCATGCCGCGAAGGAATCCATGATCCAGCGGGGCTATTCCGAGGTGATCAACTTCAGTTTCATGAACACCGACACGCTTGCCCTTCTGAAGATCAAGGAGCACGATCCGCGGAGCAGGGTGGTCCCAGTCATGAATCCTTTGAGGCAGGAAGAGTCATGCATGCGCACGACCCTCATCCCCGCGCTCCTCGCGAATCTCACCCACAATTACAACCGGGGAGTGAAAACCATCAAGCTCTTCGAAACCGCGAACGTATGCCTCCCGAAGACGGGTCAGGAAAAACTGCCTCTCGAGAACCTGAGGATAGGCGGTCTCTGTATCACTGAGAAGCTCCACCAGCTCTGGAAGACAGACACGGAAGATTTTCATGTTGTGAAGGGAGATGTTGCGGCCATGATGAACACGCTCATGGTCCCCGGAGGCGCCTGGAAAAGGTCCGCAGAGCCTTTTCTCCATACCGGGAAATCAGCCGACCTCTTCTTCAAGGACAAGAAGGCGGGATTCGTGGGGGTCCTTTCCCCCGAAATCGTTCCGTCCCTCGGCATCAAGGTCCAGAAAGCAGATATCGTGCTTTTTGAGCTCGATCTCGATCTGCTCCTCTCCCTTTCCTCCGGCCAGAAGACATTCGAGAAACTGTCTGTCTACCCCTATATCCAGCGGGACATCTCGATCCTCGTGGACGCTGGTAAGACCGCGCAGGAAGTCCTGAAGATCCTGAAATCCTTCAAATCGGACCTTATCGATACGGTCAAATTATTCGATTACTACCGCGGCAAGAATATCCCCGAAGGCAAGGCAAGCCTCGCCTTCACTATTACCTACCGCTCCTTTGAGCGGACACTGAGTGAAGAAGAGATCGAGAAGGTCCATAAGAAGCTCGTTGAACACCTCATCGAGCAATCCGGAGCAGAGCTGCGGGCATAAGAGACGTTTCCCTCAGCATCCCCCGAAGCGCATGAACGGGAAAGCACGTTCCATACTAATTTCAGCCCTCGTTGTGGTATGCATGGCATGCGTCTGTGCATACGCCGCCGAGCCCATATCGGTTGCTGCGGTCGGCGATATCATGATGGGGACCACATTCCCCAAGGACCTTCTCCCTCCTGATGACGGCACGGGTATTTTTGACCATGTGAAGCATGAGTTCATCGGGCATGATATCGTGTTCGGCAACCTCGAGGGACCTCTTATTGACGAAGGCGAGCCGCGGAAATGTAAGAATGGCGGCATGAACTGTTACGAATTCAGAACGCCGACACGGTATGCATCCCATCTCAGAGACGCCGGATTCAGCGTGATGAACATCGCCAATAACCATGCCTCTGACTTCGGAATCGAGGGCATCGAGAGCACGGTGAGCGCTCTGAGATCAGCAGGGATTCATCCCCTCGGCGGGAAACTGGCAGCCACTCTCAATGTTCGGGGGAAGACCATCGCCCTTGTCGGTTTTTCCACATCGACTTCAACTCCCTATTCATACTCTGTCCTCGATATCGCGGGGGCCCAGAGAATTGTAAGCGAACTGAAAGACGGCAACGATCTGGTCATCGTTTCTTTTCACGGCGGCGCCGAGGGCAAGGCTGCACAGCACGTATCTGACCAGGATGAGCTCTATGCAGGGGAAAAAAGAGGAAATGTCATACGGTTCTCCAAGGCGGTCATCGATGCCGGTGCCGACATGGTCATCGGCCACGGTCCTCATGTCCTGAGGGCCATGGAACTCTACAAGGGGAAATTGATTCTCTATAGCCTCGGGAATTTTCTTGGGTATGAGCGGTTCAATATCAGCGGTCCGAGCGGTGAGAGCGTTATCCTGAAGGCGAAGATCGATTCAGAGACCGGGGATTTTCTTGAAGCTGAGGTGGTCCCGGTGAGACTCGTGAATAACGGCATTCCCGAGAAGGACCCGGACAAGAAAGGGATCGGGATTCTGAAAACATTGAGTGGAGAGGATATTCAGAATCCGGGTCTTGAAATCAGCGATGACGGAATGGTTTCATTGTTGGGGGGAAAGAGTGAATAGGCTGAAGGTGGATAGACCGAAGGTGGAGGACTGTTCCTTCAGCGTACCCTTCTGGTTCAATTGTCCTATCCAGTAGCCGTCTTATCCCTGCCCTTATCGGGGCTTTGCCCCGCACCCAGAGGCAATGGATGGTAGCTTGCTGCTGGTGATTGGTCACGACTATTTACAATCCACGAGCTGGTATCACCAACCTTCATCGCCAATCCCGAATCCCTATCCACCAAGGCCCTGCACTTTTCCCGACTCGATCGCTCGCCTGGGATTTTCGAAGGGGGCTTATTTCACCGCAGTCGCAAAGAAACACCGAAAGGGTCCCGGAAGATTTCATGTTCTCACAGCCGTGCGTGGGACACCTTATTGTCATTCCCCGGCTTGACCGGGGAATCCAGGAAGAACTGGATACTCCAATCAAGTTGGAGTATGACGATATTTGATCCTTCTTGTCTTTAAAGGGCAAGGCGTACTATAGTATAAAAAAAGCCTTAACGGGGCGCTTTTGGGTAACAGAGAGAGCAGTAAAGATTCCTCGAAGTACAAGCTTCAGGACCTGATCGATATCGAGCAGTTCCAACTCCTCCAGGACCGTCTGAACGACATTTATTCCTTCCCCTCCGCCATTATCGATAATGAAGGAAACATCCTCACTGCTACCGCGTGGCAGGACATCTGCACGAAATTCCACAGGGCCAACGAGGAAAGCGCGGCAGAATGCATCAAAAGCGATCAATACATCCTGAGCCATCTTCACGAAGCAAATCCCGCCGTAAGCTATCGTTGTCCTCACGGACTCATCGATAATGCCGCGCCGATAATCATCGAAGGCGAGCACTACGGAAATTTTTTCACCGGGCAGTTCTTTCTGGAGAAACCGGACATGACTTTTTTCAAAGAGCAGGCGCGGAGATACGGGTTCGATGAGGCGGCATATCTCGAGGCGGTGAAAAAGGTGCCGGTCTGGACGATGGACCAGTTGAACAATTACCTCTTTTTCATCAAGGGGCTGATCGAGGTCATTTCAGGGATCGGCCTGAAGAATCTAAAAGAAATTGAGACAAGGAAGCGGATCAAGGAAAGCGAAGAGCAGGCCAGGACCATTCTTGCCCAGATGTTTGACGGTTTTTGGGTTTTAAACATGGAGGGCCGGATTTTAGAAGTAAACGCTGCCCTTTGCCGGATGACGGGCTACACACGGGACGAAATGCTGAATATGTCCGTTGGGGATATGGTGATATGCGAACCGCACGTTATCGCCGGGCGTATACGGGATGTCATCCGGGACGGCTCGTCGTATTTTGAATCAAGATTCCGGCGTAAGGATGGTGAGATCCTTGATATTGATGTTGCTGCCCGCCATCTGCCGGACCGGAACCTGATAATCGCGTTTCACCGTGATATTACCGAGCGCAAAAAAACCGAGGAGGCGAAAGACAGTCTTCTGAATGCGATCTCTGCGGCTACCCAGGGTATTGCGATTACCGATGACAAAGACAGGTTCACTTTTGTAAATGATGCTCATGCCCGGATTTATGGCTGCCGTCCGCTTGAACTTTTGGGAAAGACGTGGCGCGATACCGTTGAGCCGGATCTGGTGCCTCTCTTTGAAACAGAG
>JBLNHB010000230.1:0-21071 GCA_050268805.1 bacterium
ACTGGTGTTGGCCCAGGGTATTGGATTTATTTGGGTGCAACAGCACCGACGAATCCGCAGACGGCCAATTTTGCCTCCCCACAATACGGATGGTGGCCGATAGCTGCGAGGAATTCGGCAACACAGGTGACCCTTGCGGCTCCGTTCCGGCATTTTACCGGAGGGACGGGGAATATATCGGGTGTTGCATTTAGGATTACGAAAGGCCTCAAGTCAAACTTCGTCGACGGCTGGGGACCTGAGAGCCTCACGACCTGTACAGACTGCCACAATACCTCCAATACTGGTGTGACCAAGGCGAGAGGACCGCACGGTTCAGCGAACAGATGGCTGCTTGCCAATGCCGAATCCACAACGGTGACGGATATCAATGGAGGTGTGACAACGCTCAACGCTACGCCTTTGAATCCGATGAATTTCTGCTTGAACTGTCACAGCAACAATGTCTACCCAGATGTTGCCCCCGGAACGAACACAGTTGCGAGCCCCACAAATATGAATTACGCCCGCTTTAGTCATCCAGACGGCGGCAATGGCGGTGACTGGGATCTTTCCAGCGGCTCGAATAACGGCACATACTATGGAATAATTTGTATGACCTGCCACGGCGGGACGACCAACGGCCCTGCAGGAACACCGGGGCCCGGCCAGCTGCATGGCAGCAACCTCGGACCTGGAACCTATGGTACGAGTCCGAGAGGATTCCGGTTCATGAACGGGTCAGACTGGGATGGTCATGATACGGCGCTTGATAACACCAGCGCATGCTATACGTTATCCTCAGGTCCAACATCTCTGGCCTCGTGCACTCACCATAACGGTGGCGGCGCCGGTAACTACACGCCGAACTATCAGTACTAACCAGAAGCTGTATAACAGGGCGGGCTGAAAAGCCCGCCTTTTTTTTAACATTCAAATTGAGTGGCAAAGAAAGGGATAAATAGTATAAAGTATGTTATGTTTCATTATCGAATTATATTTCTTTTTGGCCTAGTATCTTTTCTTATGCTCATCCCTGTTGCGGTATATGCCCAGCCAAATATAGTCTTTCAGAAGGAAATTCATGACGTGGGTGATGTTACTCAGGGTGAACAGGTCGAGTATATCTTCACCTTTGAAAACAAAGGCACCCAGGAACTCATCATCCAAAAAGTCTCCTCGTCCTGAGGGTGCTCAGCCGCGGTGGCCAGTTCGGACCACCTGGTTCCTGGTGAAAAGGGCGAGATCAAGGTGAAGGTTTCGACGAAGGGGAAAAGGGGCAGGCTATCGAAGAATATTTTTATTTTCTCCAATGATCCCCAAAAACCTGCTGTCACGCTCACCCTCGTTGTGAATGTGAAAGATCCGTATCATACCAGGAAATATCCTCCCCAGGAGATCTTCAAGAAGCCCTGCGCAGAGTGCCACGCGGAGAGAGGCAGGGGGAAGACAGGAGGCGCATTGTTTAACTCGGTGTGTCTGATCTGTCACCGTGCCGAGAAGAGCCAAACGAATCTCGCTACATTCAGGTCTCTCGCTGAGGACGCTCTTCGCTCGGCAATCTATTCAGGGGTCCCGAATAGGTCCATGCCGGCGTTCTCCTGGAAGGAAGGCGGTTCTCTCAGTGATGAAGACATCGATTCGGTCATCAGATACATCAAGAACAGATGAATGTGACGCTCCATGCTGACGTATTTTCTGAAGAGAGCCTTTGCCCTGATCCCTCTCCTTCTCGGAATCACATTTCTCGCCTTTCTTCTTTTAAAATCCCTTCCCGGTGATCCGGCCCTCAGCCTTGTCGGTGAGCGGGCATCGCCTGAAGTACTGGAACAGATCAGAAACGACATCGGTACGGATAAGCCCTTTGTTGTCCAGTACGTCGGTTATCTAAACATGCTCCTGAAGGGCCAAATGGGCTCGTCCTACTTCACTAAACGGCAAGTCTTTGATGAGATAGTCCGGAAATTTCCGAATACCTTTCGCCTCGCCCTTGCAGCGATGGTTCTTGCTGTCCCGCTCGGTATTGTTCTCGGTTTTGTGTCGGCCTTAAGACAAGGCAAGTCGGTTGACAGGCTCGTATCAGCGCTCTCGGTGACGGGCCTGAGTGTGCCGGTATTCTGGAGTGGATTAATGATCATGCTCGTTTTCTCGCTTTACCTGAAACTGGTTCCTCCCTCAGGCACCGGTGGGTTTCGTTTCCTGCTGCTTCCTGCGCTCACCTTGTCGTTGCCCGCGCTTGCCACGATTGTGAGGATTACCCGGACCTCGGTCGCCGATATTGTATCGCTACCGTTTATTACGACTGCGAGGGCCAAAGGTCTTGGATACCGAAGAATCTACGCAGTTCATGTTCTCAGGAATGTTATCATTCCGGTTGTGACCGTTGCCGGACTCGAATTCGGCAGTTATCTCAATGGTGCGGTGCTCACCGAGACCATCTTCAGCTGGGACGGCATCGGCAGGTTTACCATGGAAGGCATTATCAAGCGGGATTACCCGGTCATCATGGGGTGCATTATCACGGGTACGGTTGTTTTCGTCCTGATCAATCTTCTTATTGATGTTATCTACCATTATCTCGATCCGAGGATACGGCTCCATGAAACTCGCTGACAGGATCATTTTTTCCATCGCCGCGGTCATCATTGTTTCTGCGCTCTTCGGTCCCCTTCTCACCCGGTATGCTCCCGACCGTATTGATCTTGACGCCATACGGGAAGCGCCGTCCATGCACCATTACTTCGGAACGGATACCAAAGGGAGAGATGTTTTTTCCCGGGTTCTCCACGGAGCCAGGATTTCCCTGAGTGTTGCAGCCATTGCCGCTGTTTTTTCCATGAGTATCGGGCTTGTCCTCGGTCTTACTGCTGGATATGCGGGCGGCAGGATTGATATGCTCATCGTCAGCCTCATCGATTTTGTACTCTCCTTTCCCTCGCTCCTGCTCGCAATCGGGATATCCATTGTTCTCCCCCAGGGAATTCATACGGTCATCATCGCCATCACGGCTGTCGGGTGGGCTTCTTTTGCCAGGATCATACGGGGGCATGTCCTGACTCTCAGAACCATGCCCTATGTTGATGCCGCCCGAGCTGTTGGTTGCTCACCGGTGCGGCTCGTCCTGTCCCATCTTCTTCCGCAGTGTATTCCATTGAGCATCATCATGATGGGCCTGAAACTCGGAGGGTTTATCATCACCGAGGCATCATTGAGCTTTCTCGGCCTTGGTCTTCAGCCACCGGCGCCGAGTTGGGGCGGTATGATCAGCTCAGGGAGAGCATACATCCTCTCAGAGCCGTGGATGGTGGTATTCCCCGGACTTGCAATAGCACTGACAGCCCTCTGTTTCAATCTCCTTGGCGATATTGCACGGGAAAAATACGGGTTGGAAATACAATGAGAGGTACTGCTACTCCCTGAGCTTTTCTTCGTCTTCCTGCTCAGTTTTGCACTCTATGCACATGCTTGTTACCGGCCGGGCCACGAGCCGCTCGATTTCAATCTCACAACCGCAGACCTCGCAAATGCCGTAATTGCCTCTCTCGATATTCTCAAGGACCTGCTCGATCTTTTTCAGCAGTTTCTGTTCTCTCCCCCTGAGCCTGAGCATGAAACTCCTGTCGATTTCCGCGGTTGCCTGGTCACCCATGTCAGGGAAAAGGATCTGTCCGGGAAGCTCACCGAGTGCTGACTCAGCTTCTGAGAGGAGCTTCTCTTTCTGTTTCATGAGGTCGTTCTTGATCTGCTGGACCCTCTTATCTCTCGAAGAGTTGTTCCTGGGACCGGCCTTGCCGGATCCCTTCTCCGGTGATGAGGATTTTGTTTTCCTCAAGGGTTTCAATAGGTGAGTGCTTTTCTTCTTTGTCATACGACCGCTCCTTGAAAATTAAATATACTATCAAACGACGATTCTTTTAGTCAATAAAATAATATAAAAATAATAGTAAATGTTCACCCTTGAAAAAAGTTGACAAAGGCAAAATTTAGTGATATAAAGAATCTGGGGTTTTATATATTTATAGAAGATTTTTATAGTTTTAATTCTCATAAATCAGCAGGAAAGGAGGTTGTATGGATTTTCTTAAGCAACTTCAATTGAAAGGTGTTTCACGAAGAGATTTTATGAAGTTCTGTACCGCAATGGCCGCAACCCTCGCTCTCCCCGCAAGCTATGCCACCAAAATTGCTGAAGCTCTTGAGAAAAAGCAGAAGCCCTATGCAGTATGGCTCGAATTTTCGGACTGCGCAGGTGATTCAGAGGCGATCCTGAGAGCAACCAAGCCCACCATTGCCGAGATCGTTCTGGATATCATCTCTCTGGAATACCACGAAACGATCATGGCCGGCTCGGGGAAGTACGCTGAAAAGGCTCTCCACGAGGTGGTGAAGAACCAGAAAGGGAAATATATCGCCATTGTGGAGGGCGCCATTCCGATGAAGGATGGCGGAATTTATTGCACGATCGCCGGGAAGACGGCCCTCGACATTGCCAAGGAAGTATGCGGAAACGCAGCCTTCACGATCAATGTCGGATCTTGTTCGTGCTGGGGCGGCATCGCCAGTGCCAATCCGAATCCGACGGGAGCCGTTGGAACCGGGCAGGCGGTTCCGGGAATAACCTATGTGAACATTCCGGGGTGTGCTCACAATCCAGAAAATACAACTGCAACAATCGTGCATTACCTTACCTTCGGGACCTTGCCAGCGCTCGACAGCCATCACAGACCGCTCTTCGGCTACGGCAAGAGAATCCATGACAACTGCGAACGGCGGGCACACTTTGATGCAGGCCAGTTTGTGAGGCAGTGGGGTGATGAAGGCCACAGAAAAGGGTGGTGCCTCTATGAGATGGGCTGCAAAGGACCCGAGGCGTACTACAACTGTCCTACCGTGAAATACAACAGCGGCACCAGTTGGCCTGTTCAGGCAGGACACGGATGCATTGCCTGTGCTGCGGACCATAACTGGGATAAGTTCGGACCGATTTACAGCAGGCTCGCCAATGTTCCCGGGTTCGGGTATCAGTCGACTGCCGATAAGATCGGCCTCGGCATCGCGGTAGCCGCGGCAGCAGGCGTGGCAGCCCATGCCATCGGAAGGGCGATGAAGGGCAAACCTGAAGAAGGTGAAAAATAAGTAAACTCACAAAGGAGGAAGGATAATGCCAAAGATTGCAGTTGATCCTGTAACAAGAATCGAGGGCCACCTCAGGATCGAGGCTCAGGTGGAGAAGGGAAGGGTCACGGATGCCTGGTCTGCCGGGACCATGTGGAGAGGAATAGAAACCATTCTGAAAGGGAGGGACCCTCGGGAGTGCTGGGCGTTCGTCTCGCGAATATGAGGGGTCTGAACAACGGTCCACGCACAGTGCTCCGTGAGAGCCGTGGAAAATGCAGTAGGTGCGGTAATCCCTGACAACGCAAGGATCATAAGGAATCTCATCAACGGTATTCAGTATGTCCAGGACCATGTCATACACTTCTACCATCTCCATGCCCTGGACTGGGTGGATGTAACGAGCGCCCTCAAGGCGGATCCCGGAAAGACAGCAGGGCTTGCCCAGTCCCTGTCGGACTGGTCGAACTCCTCACCGACCCATTTCAAAGCGGTCCAGGGAAAGGTGAAGTCGCTCGTGGATGCGGGGCAGCTCGGCCTCTTTACGAGCGGATACTGGGGACATCCTGAGTATAAACTGCCTCCTGAAGCTAACCTCATGGCGGTTGCCCATTATCTCGAGGCCCTGGACTGGCAGAGGGATGTCATCAGGATGCAGGCGCTCCTCGGCGCAAAGAACCCCCATCCCCAAACCTGGCTTGTGGGCGGTATGGCGATTCCCGTTGATCCCAACAGCCAGAACGCCATCAATGCGGGCAGCATAGCCCTAATGCTGGAGATAACAAAAAAGTCTCTGGCCTTTGTGGAGAAGGTCTATATCCCCGATCTCCTTGCTGTTGCGTCCTTCTACAAGGAATGGGCGAAGATCGGCGGCGGGGTCGGCAATTTCCTCTCCTACGGTGAATTCCAGAATGACAATGTGAGCAACACCACCAATACCTGGCTGCCCGCAGGATTCATCAGGAACAAGAATTTGGGCAAGGTGGAAGCGGTTGATCAACAGAAAGTAACTGAGGATGTTGCCCATGCCTGGTACAAGTACAGTGACGGTGATGACAAAGCAAAGCACCCGTGGGACGGAGAGACAAACCCCAATTATACCGGTCCGAAACCTCCCTATGAATTTCTCAACACGGACAAGAAATACAGTTGGGTGAAGGGAATCCGGTACGACGGTCTTTCGACCGAGGTCGGCCCTCTGTCGAGGATGCTCGTGGCGTACGCTTCCGGCCACAAGCGGGTAAAGGAAGTGGTGACCATGGTGCTGCAGAAATTGGGTGTCGGGCCGGAAGCCCTCTTCTCGACCCTCGGCCGCACTGCGGCGCGGGGCATCGAGACCCTTGTTACCGCAGAGATGCTCCCGGTCTGGGTTAACGATCTGGCGGAGAAGATCAAGGGCGGTGACCTCCGTATCCATAATGCCGAAAAATGGGATCCCTCATCCTGGCCCAAGGAGGCAAAGGGATTTGGATTCCATGAGGCTCCCCGTGGCGCACTGGGGCACTGGGTCGTGATCAAGGACGGCAAGGTTGCCAATTATCAGTGTGTTGTTCCGGGCGGATGGAATTCTTCACCAAGGGATGCGAAAGGCCAGAGAGGACCATTCGAGGAAGCTCTTGTCGGGACACCAGTCAGAGACCCAGAGAAGCCTCTGGAGATACTGAGGACGATCCATTCGTTCGATCCGTGTATGGCGTGCGCCATTCATCTGGTTGATCCCGGGCGGAAGTCGATCATTAAGATCCGGGCTACATAGGAGGCGACCATGATAAAGAGGGTGTATGTCTGGGAGTTTCCTGTACGCTTGACCCACTGGCTGAATTTTCTGGCCATCGCGGCCCTCTCCGTTACCGGGCTGTATATTGGGGCGCCGTATTTCCATGCGATCAGGGAGAACCAGTTCATCATGGCGCAGATGCGGTTTTGGCACTTTATCGCCGCATACGTGTTTGCCGCGAGCGTGCTGATACGGATTTACTGGTGGTTCGCCGGCAACCAGTATGCCCGGTGGGATCAGTGGCTTCCGGTGACTCGGGAGAGGATCAAGAATGTCCTGAGCACCGCCCAGTTCTATGGTTTCTTCAGGACCCACTGCCCGCACTCGATCGGCCATACAGGGCTCGCAGGGCTGTCGTATCTGGTCATGTTTCTCCTGTTCATCATCGAGATACTCACGGGGTTTGCTTTGTACTCGCAGAGCCATGGCGGGGGAGCACTTTGGACCCTTCTGGGAGGCTGGCTTCTGGGCCTGTTCAGTGCCGGGACCGTACGGCTCATCCATCACGGCATCATGTGGCTCATCTTCCCGTTCGTGATTATTCATGTGTACATCAGCTGGCACAATGACATGTGCGAGAAGTGCGGGCTCACGAGTTCCATATTCAGCGGGTACAAATCGATTGAGGAATAGCAGAGTTTGAACATACTGGTTTTAGGTCTTGGGAATATCCTCTTACGGGATGAAGGGATTGGGGTCCATGCAGTCAACGCCATTAAGGAACGGTGTTCCTTTACCTCAGACGTTGAGGTTATGGATGGCGGCACCTTGGGCCTCGATCTTCTTCCCCGGTTTGAGGGCAGGGACAAAATCCTCATTATCGATGCCGTAGATTTTAAGAAAGAGCCGGGGTACATCGGCATCCTGGAAAATGACGATATCCCTTCCAATCTTTTTGCCAAGCTCTCGGTCCACCACATCGGCCTCTCCGACCTCCTCTATACCGCTCGACTCATGGACATCAGGCCCTCCACGATCCGCCTCATCGGCGTGCAGCCCCAGTCCCTTGATGTCGGGCTGGGCATGACAGACTGCCTCTGTGCTAAAATGGATGAGGTTATAAGCCTGGTGATCCGGACGCTGAAGGAGTGGAACAGGGAATGTGTCTTGCAGTGCCCTCAAAAGTCATATCAGTAGGTGAAATGATCGCGACGATAGAGGTATCCGGAGCACGAAAGGATATCAGCGTTGTCCTCCTGCCCGAGCCGGTCAAGGTGGGAGAGTATGTTCTCGTCCATGCAGGGTTTGCGATACAGAAGATTGATGAGGAAGCTGCTCAAGAAGCGATTCGGCTCCTGAGCGAGATGGTGCAGGAAATGGAGAGCGAAGAGCAGGCCCCTGATATCCAGTCAGGGGGAATGTCTTTCTGAGAAGCTCACAGGATTGTCTCTGGAGGATTCTTGCCGCTAAAGAACAAGCTGATACTCGCCCTTGATGTGTCTGATCCGGCTTATGCCCTCGAGATTGTCGAGAAGTTCGGCGAGTGGGTCAACGTCTTTAAGGTCGGATTGGAGCTCTTCTCGTCTGCGGGCCCTCCTGTCGTTGAACAGATCCAGAAGAAGGGGAAGAAAGTCTTTCTCGACCTCAAATTCCACGACATTCCCAATACCGTCATGAGAGCCGCGGAAGCTGCCGTGAGAATGGGAGTATTCATGTTCAATGTCCATACCTCGGGCGGTTCAGAGATGATGAGGAAATGCAGTAGCAGGATTGTTGAACTCTGCCTGAAAGAAAACCTGCATCGGCCAAAAATCCTTGGGGTGACGATATTGACGAGCATCTCCCAGCAGGAATTCAAGTCCGAACTCGGTTTTCAGCACAGTATCAGGACGCAGGTTAAACATCTTGCTTCGCTCGCCCAGAAATCGGGTCTCGACGGCGTCGTGGCGTCAGGCCATGAGGCGTCGCTCATACGGTCCGTGTGCGGAGACAAGTTCATCATCGTGACTCCCGGCATCCGCCCCTCGTGGAGCCCGCCGGACGACCAGAAGAGGGCCATGACGCCCAAGGAGGCACTCATCAACGGGGCGGATTATATCGTCATGGGACGGGGGATTTTACAACAGAGCGACCCTATCAAGGCAGTTGAGCTCATCTCCCTCGAAGTCATGTCCGTGTAGTTATACTTTCAGGATGCGTGTGTCGCTTTCAAAAAGGCAGTTTGTCGAGATATGCAAGGCCGGCTCGGTACCTCCCTTATCACTCAAGATCCCTTTCCAATCTCCGGCTGCACTCTACGAAAAGCTTATTTCTTTGAATTCGATACTCCTCGAGAGCGGGAAAGGTCCTTTCCATATCGCAAGATATTCCTTTATCTCCTTCGATCCTTATCTTGAGTTTAAAGTCAAAAATAATGTGATCGAAACAGTGCGGGGCGCACAAAGAGGTATTTCTTCGAGGAAACCCCTCGCGAAGCTGAGAGATCTCTTGCAATCCTATCCGCAAAAAGCAGATCCGGCACTCCCTCCGTTTCAGGGAGGTGCAATCGGGCTTCTTTCCTATGATTTCGTGCATTATTTCGAACGTTTGCCGAGAAAAGCCATTGATGATCTGAGCATACCCGATGCGCATTTTCTCCTCATCGACAAACTCATTGCCTTTGACCATAAGGAACAGACCGCCTGGATTGTTGTCTGCCCCGGTGCCCGGTCAACGAGACTTGGATATAACACGGTGGACCGTGATGTCCCCTCCCTCTATGATGAGGCTGAAGCCGACCTCCTGCATATCAAAGGGCTCTGCGCGTCCGAGACAAGGCTGTATTCTTGTCACCCGGAAGAGGCCTCACCCGGTGATAGGGAGATTCACTTCGAAATCGACAGCGAGTATTACCGCGGCATGGTCCGCAGGGCGAAGGAATACATCAGAGCAGGCGATATTTTCCAGGCGAATCTTGCCCAGAGATTTTCCGTTCGCCTCGGCAAGATCGATCCATGGGATCTCTACAGGTCACTTTCCCGGATCAATCCGGCTCCCTTTGGAGCTTTTGCTCATTTCGGCGATTACAGCATCGTAAGCTCATCACCCGAAAGGCTGGTTAGCTGCAGAGACCGCATAGCCGAGACGCGTCCCATTGCAGGGACAAGACCACGGGGAAAGAGCGCACGGGAGGATGAAACCATGAGACGGGAGCTCCTGCTCAATGAAAAAGAACGGGCGGAGCACATTATGTTGATTGACCTGGAGAGAAATGATCTCGGAAAGGTCTGCGAATACGGTACCGTTGAGGTTGATGAATTCATGATTACCGAAGACTACTCCCATGTGATCCATATCGTATCGAACGTCAAAGGGATGCTCTCGCCGCGGAAGGACTGCTTCGACCTGGTCAGGGCGGTCTTTCCGGGAGGGACAATTACCGGTGTTCCCAAGATCAGATGCATGGAAATTATCGATGAGTTGGAGCCTGTCTCTCGGGGCCCCTACACGGGTTCAATCGGTTATATCGGCTTCTCGGAGTCCATGGACCTGAACATCATCATACGAACGTTTGTGTGTAAAAGTGGACGGGCCTATTTCCATGCAGGAGCCGGGATTGTTGCCGATTCTGATCCCGAGAAAGAGTACCAGGAGACGCTCAGGAAAGCGGAAGCGCTCATGGCGACCATTGGCGTTTGTGCGAAATAAGGGCGACGGGCACCTGCAGACATCGGAAGGGCACGTCGGGAAACAACCGGGGTGCTGTTCAGCTGAATAAAATCCAGAACTTCTTCTTCTTGGCCTTCTCAATGGTAGTCTTCAGGCTGATGATGGACTGGATGAGGTCATCGGAGAGGCCTGCTTTACCTTTTTTCAAAACTTCGGCGATTTCAGTGCTGCTTCCCTGAAGGGATGAAACCTGTTGTTCCATCTCGTCCATTTTCTTGGTAACCAGACTCATTTCCGACTTCAGGGAGGTGAGGGAATCATTCAGCTTCCTGATGGTCCTGGAGAGCGCGTTGATTTCGTCAAGGATGATGTTCTGCGCCGCCGATAAGGACGAATCACCAGCGGAAGAGGGGGAGGACTCGAAGACTTCGGGTTTCTCATAGGTCCCCGGTTTCCCCGGGGAGGGCGCTCTCTCATTGGTCAGAGGCTCAGAGAGCGACTCGAAGATATCCTTTTTCGGGAGCAGGGGTTTCTCCTCTGCCTTGGCATCTTCCTTGGCCGGAGATTTGAGGGATTCCCTGAAGGATTTGAAGGAGTCGCTCTCATCGGATCCTTTCTTTCCCTTCTGGGACGCACGGTCCTCATATGCATCTTCCCTGCGGGGAGGAATGTTCTGTTTCTCGGTTTCCATGAACGTTTTATAGATCGATTCAAGAGAGCTGTCATCGTCTGAGGGCTGGGAATCGGACTTCCTACCCTCTTTCTCAGCCCAGAAGGGTGGAGGAGGTGAAGAGGATTTTCTTGCTGCATCCGGCTGGGGCTTGAACTGCTTTTGGGTGGACTCCTCCCTGAGCTCATCCTGATTCTGGAGGCCTTCGACCTGTTCCACGGAGATCTCCTCGTCCCCGGAGCCAACAAGCTCAAAACTGCTATTTGATGGGGCGGTCATCTGGATTTTCTCAGACTCCTGGAAGGGAGAGGACGGCTGGAGACGTTTCCCGGATGGAGGAGGAGATGCCTTCTCTGGTGCTTCACCGCTGATATCCTTGGACTGGACGTCAATTCTATGTTTTTTCACGATATGTTTCAGCAGCTCTTTGCTGACGGATTGAAATGTGTCTTCGACGCCTTTGCCGGTGATCGCCACTGCCTGAAAATACTTATATCCGAGGGGATTGAGCTGTTTGTTCATTTCTTCAACGGAGAGGACGTTCGGAAGGTCTCTCTTGTTGTATTGGAATGTGACCGGTATATCATCGGGATTCAAATCATTGGCGATGAGATTCTCTCTCATATTCTCGAGGCTCTCGATGTTGGATTCCTTCATGGCCTGCTGGGAATCGGCAATGAAGACAACGGCATCAGCTCCTTTCAATACGAGTTTCCGTGTCGCGTTATACCGAACCTGCCCCGGAACGGTGTAAAGCTGGAACCTGACCGAAAAATCTTTTATTTTCCCGATCTCAACAGGTAGAAAGTCGAAGAAGAGAGTCCTGTCCGTCTCCGTAGAAAGGGAGAGTAATTTCCCTTTTTTTGCCTGGTCAAGGGTCGAATGGAGATATTCGATGTTCGTTGTCTTGCCGCTCAACCCGGGACCGTAATAGACGATCTTCAGGGTTATTTCTTTCGTTGCGTAATTGAAGAGTGCCATGGTTCCACAGGTATTGTATACTAATCTTCGAAAAAAAGTTACCGCGAGACGCTGATGCTGTACACCCCGTCTCGTGATCTGTTCTTGACTTTATACATCGCCTCATCTGCGAGGCGCAGGAGTTCATCTTTCGAGTGGGCGCTCTCAGGATATGAGGCTACACCGAAGCTTGCGGTCAGTTTCAGGTTCAGACCCTCATTCTTCAGAAAAACATGCTTATTGATGTTCTTCCTGAGGCGCTCTGCAATCTTCGCGGCAATTTCCGGTGGGGTCTGCGGCAGGACGATCACGAATTCATCCCCTCCATATCTCGACACGATATCTATCGTCCGCAGCCCCTTGATAAGGATCTGTCCCATTTCGACCAGGACCTTGCTCCCCACGAGATGTCCGTAATTATCGTTCACCTTCTTGAAGAAATCTATGTCCATGAAGATCAGGGAGACCGATGATTTGTACCGGTCGCACCGGGAGATTTCATTTTCCATGGTCCTGTTGAGGTAGCGGGAGTTGAATAATTTGGTCAGGTCGTCGGTAATGACGAGTTCAGCCATTTTCTGATAGAGGGAAGCCCTTTCGATGGCAAGAGAGGCCAGATCGACCAGTTTCATGATGATGTTGAGATGGTCTTTGGTGAAAGGGAATTCCTTGTTTCTGCTTATGATTTCAAGGGCTCCGAGGATTTTTCCCTTGCTCATGAGCGGAACGCAGATGATCGATTTTTTCCCGGCAAGCTCTTTTCTGTTCAGGTTAGAAGCGAAGCGAGGATCGGACCGGATATCGGGGATAATGACCGGAACGCCTTCGCGGGCGACCCATCCCGCAATTCCTTCGCCGATTTCGATGTACAACTTTTTCTGGTTGTGCGAGAGAATCCGGTGAGATTTTTCGAGGGAGAGCCTGTTTGCATCTTCATCGAAAAGGTAAAGGGCCCAGCCCTTTGCATGAGTCATCTCGATGATGTGTTTCATGATCGTATTGATGATTCCGTCCAGATCGAGTGATGACGTGAGTGTTTTACTGATCTCCTCAAGGAGGGACAACTCCTTCCGCGCGTTATCAAGGCTGGACCGCATATCGGAGAACTGGTGATACAGGGTGGCATCGGAGACCGCCTTATTCAGCAGGAACAGAATCTCCTTCTGGTTCGGGTTTACGACAGGATAGGTAAGGTCGTTCTTGAGCCACTTCTGCATCCCCTTGGAAGAAGGGGTGCTTGCGATGACGATTTTGGGGATTTCTTTGGTTCGCGCGAGAAAGTCCTTGAACTGGGTCTCCGCGGACTGCACGGCATCCACGATGATCGCAGAAGCATGGTCGAGATGCCCGAGGGACTGTGATAAATTCTTGAATTGATACAGGGAGAGACCATGACCTGCTACGAGGTCACCGAATTTATCGCCGAAGGAGATCTCTTCGCCTATGACGAACAGTTTACCCATTCACGCCGCAACACTTCTTGTATTTCTTCCCGCTCCCGCACGGGCAGGGATCATTTCTCCCGATTTTTTCACCCTTTTTTACCGGGTTTTTTGGTTCGCTGTCCGCCTTATTGTATATAAGGCGTTGCTGTTTAGGCAATGACACGGTCACCTTTTCTTCAGTCTTTACCTGGACCCTGAATATCCTCGTCAGGATTTCCGTATTGATCCGGTCGGTCATTTCCGCAAATATGTTAAATGCCTCTTTCTTGTATTCGACGAGCGGGTCTCGCTGACCGTATCCCCTGAGGCCGATCCCCTCCTTCAGATGATCCATAGCGAGGAGGTGGTCCTTCCATTGGTTGTCGACAATCTGGAGCATGACAAATTTCTCTATCCGCCTCATGAGATCAGGAGAGAGCTCACGCTCCTTGGCCTCATAGAAGGCAGATGCCTGTGCGTTCAGGGTTTCATAGAGGGCTTCGACCCCGCGAATGTCATCGATGTCGGACGGTATAAACCCGAATATGCCGTACCACGCCTCTTTCAGGCCTTTCCGGTCCCACTCCTCGGGATGTTTGTCTTCCGGGCAATAAATGAATACGAGTTCGTCAATGGTGCTTTCCCTGATTTCGCCTATTTTTTCCCGGAGCGACTCTGATGTGAGGATCTCCTTCCGGTACGAATAAATCTCGGTGCGCTGTTTGTTCATGACATCGTCGTATTCGAGGAGGTGTTTCCTGATGTCGAAGTTATGCGCTTCTACTTTCTTCTGGGCATTTTCGATCGCCCGGCTTACCATCCTGTTTTCGATCGGGATGTTTTCGTCCATCCCGAGCCTGTTCATGATCCCCGAAATCCTGTCAGAGCCGAAAATGCGCATAAGATCGTCTTCCAGAGACAGATAGAAACGTGAAGATCCCGGATCACCCTGCCTCCCCGAACGTCCCCTCAGCTGGTTGTCGATACGACGCGCCTCGTGCCGTTCCGTTCCCAGGATATGGAGGCCTCCCGCTGCCAGGACCTTTGTGCGGTCATCACTGCAGATCGCTTCGGCTTTCCGGAGCGCCTCCTGTTTCTGCTCCTCTGTCGGACTTTCAATTCCCTTGATGAGTTCACGGGCAAGAATTTTTGGGCTTCCGCCGAGAACGATGTCAGTGCCCCTTCCAGCCATATTGGTCGCAATCGTGAGGGCGCCGCTCCTGCCGGCCTGCGCAATGATCTCTGCTTCCCGTTCATGGTACTTGGCATTCAACACGGAGTGGGGAATACCCTTCTTCTTCAGGAGGTGGCTCAAGAGCTCGGAATTCTCGATCGAAATCGTCCCGACGAGAACCGGCTGCCCCCGCTCATGGCAGCCCGAAATCTCCTCCAGAACGGCAGTGAATTTCCCCTTGTGAGATTTGAAGATCATATCGGAATAATCGTTCCGGATCATCGGGCTGTTCGTGGGTATGACCATGACATCGAGGTTATAGATTTTCGCAAACTCCTCAGCTTCCGTGTCGGCTGTTCCGGTCATCCCGGCGAGCTTGGCGTACATCCTGAAGTAGTTCTGAAATGTTATGGTCGCGAGGGTCTGGTTTTCGCTCGCAATCTTGACGCCTTCCTTCGCCTCAATCGCCTGATGCAGGCCGTCGGACCATCGCCTGCCCGGCATGAGCCTGCCGGTAAATTCATCAACAATGAGGACCTCCCCGTTCTTCACCACATAATCCACATCTCTCTTGAAGAGGTGGTGCGCCTTCAGTCCCTGGAGAACATGGTGGACGAGGTCGATATTCGTCGGGTCAAAGAGGTTGTCCACTGCAAGAAGCCGCTCCGCCTTGATGCTCCCTTCTTCCGTGAGGATCGCTGTTTTCGCCTTCTCATCGATGGTGAAATCAGTGTCTCGTCGTAACTGCGGGATGAGCCGGTTGATCTTGTAGTACTTGTCGGTCGATTCCTCGGACGGGCCCGAAATAATCAAAGGGGTCCTCGCCTCATCGATAAGGATGCTGTCCACCTCATCGACAATGGCGTAGTTCAACTCCCGCTGGGCAAAATCCTCGAGATCATACTTCATATTGTCTCTGAGGTAATCAAATCCGAACTCATTGTTCGTCCCGTAAGTGATATCAGCTCGATAAGCCTCGTGTTTCGTGCAAGGCCTGAGATAGAGCATCCGCGGGTCGTCCGAGAGAAAAGCAGGGTCGTAACGAAACGAGCTGTCATGCTGAATGATGCCGACGGATAAGCCCAGAAAGTGATACACCGGCCCCATCCATTGGGCGTCGCGTTTCGCCAGGTAGTCATTGACCGTTACAACATGCACACCCTTGCCGTCGAGAGCGTTCAGGTACACCGGAAGGGTTGCAACAAGGGTCTTGCCCTCACCGGTTTTCATTTCGGCGATCGTTCCCTCATGGAGCACAATCCCGCCGATGAGCTGAACGTCGAAATGGCGCATATTGAGGAGCCGGCGTGATACTTCCCTGACCGTTGCGAATGCTTCAGGCAGAAGGTCGCCTAAAGCTTCACCGGCGGCAATGCGGTTCCTGAATTCATCAGTCTTTGCCTTCAGTTCCGTATCAGTGAGGTCCGTAACCTTCGGTTCAAGGGAGTTGATGATATCGACGATCGGCTGAATCCTCTTCAATTCCCTCTCATTCTTAGTGCCAAAAATCTTTCGTAAAACGATATTTATCATCTTTTTATGATGGTATAAATAGTCTCCTTATTGCAAGAAGTCCGCATCCTGTTTCCCCTGCAAAATGCTTTATTTCTTCAAGCTCACCCGGTACTTTTTCAGCATGATATCGGGAACATAGGAGGATTTCGCATGCCTCAGAGTTTCCTTGTCGAGATCCTGCTCAAAGTTCATGAACCGGTACTTTGCCGGAAGGATCCGGGCAAAGGTGTTGAACATGTACTGGTAAACGCCGGTAAATTTAATCCGCCCCTTCGCAAAGTGCAGGGCGAACGTCTCCTCATCGAGCTCTTCACCGATAATAAAACCAGCCGGCTCGCCGTCTGCGTAGTAGATGCCGCCACAGAGAACGAGTTCATCGTAGAGGGCGAGTGCTTCACTGCAGGGGCTGTAATCTGTTTCATCCTCGCCGAGACCGGATTCTGCCTGCCAGTCGGAGAGGACGACCCGGGCATCGGGGATGAGGTCTCGGGTGAGGGGAACGGCCCTGTGCTCGTACAGGGTGGTGAACTGTTTCAGGAGGTTCCTCTTCTTGTGAAGCCGCCTCCCCCGGTAGGTGCTCATCTTTTCAACGGTATAGATGTAATCCATTTCTCCCTCCCTGGTGGAAAAATCAAATTCGCCGGGAGGGAATATGGATAACCATTCCTCGGGAATGGGGAAGAGGAAATCGCAACACTTTGTCATGGTTTTCAGATACTCAACATCGGCGCTCCGGGCATCAAACGTCGGCATCAGGTACGTATTGCCGTCGTAGCTTATCCCCTGAATGAAGATCTCCTCATCGAAGATGACCTCGTATTTGTGGGCGGCGCGGAAGAGGTAGAGATTGGGAAAACTGTATTCTGCTACGGAGGTTTTTATGGTCCGCAATCGCTCGGCGAGCAGGGCTTTGTGAATGAGGTCAAGGTGTTCTTTTTTCATGCGCTGAAGGGAAGGCATGGAGCTTGCGCCGGTCAGACACCCTCTTCTCTTAGGAGCTTATAGTCGATGCCGTCGACAAGGGCCTGCCATGAGGCCTCGATGATATTTTCCGATACCCCTACGGTCCCCCATCGGAACGATTTGTCTCCGGATTCGATAAGAACCCGTACTTTTGCCGATGTTCCCCTACCGGCAGTGAGAACCCGGACCTTGTAATCATGGAGTTTCACATCCCTCAGTGTAGGGTAGAACTTCTCGAGCGCTTTTCTGAGGGCATTGTCGAGGGCGTTCACCGGTCCGTTTCCGGTTGCAGCGGTATGCTCGATGCGGTCCTCGACCTTGACCATGATCGTTGCCTCGCTGAGGCATTCCTCCTTCTGGCTCCGCTTTTCGACGATGACCCGGAACCCGATAAGCTGGAAAAAGCTCTTGTGGAGACCGAGGGCTTTTTTCATGAGAAGCTCAAAGGACCCCTCCGCGCCCTCGAACTGAAATCCAGCGTGTTCCAGTTCCTTGAGAGTATTGATGATGTTGCCGAGCTTCGGTGAATCCTTCTCGATCCTCAGGCCAAACTCTTCCGCCTTTCTGAGGACGTTGCTCTGACCGGCATAGTCCGAGATGAGGACGCGTTGCATGTTGCCCACCAGATCGGGCCTGATGTGTTCGTAGGTCTCGGCACGGCGGCGAATGGCAGAGACATGCATACCGCCCTTGTGGGCGAAGGCGCTGTCACCGACAAACGGCTGCCGTTTGAAATGTCTCAGGTTTGCGATTTCATTGACATACCGGGAGATATCTCTGAGTTTCTTCAGTTCAGAGTCAGTGATGCACCGGTAGCCGAGCTTCAACTGCAGGTTCGGTATCGCCGAACAGAGGTTCGCGTTGCCGCACCGTTCGCCGAAGCCGTTCATAGTCCCCTGGAAATGCATGGCTCCCGACTGGATTGCGACGACCGTGTTCGCCACAGCGCACTCGGAATCGTTGTGGGCATGAATGCCGATCGGTGCGGCGATCTCTTTCTTGACTGCTTTTACGATCCGCTGCACGTCCTCGGGCAGGGTTCCGCCATTGGTGTCGCAGAGGACGATCCGGTCTGCGCCTGCTTCCTGGGCGCTCTTCAGGCACTTGATGGCGTACTCGGGATTGTTTTTGTACCCGTCAAAGAAATGCTCGGCGTCAAAGATGACAATATCGGCGTGCTTTTTCAGGAATCGAAGGGAATCGAAAATCATGTCGAGATTTTCGGGGAGCTCCGCCCTGAGCGCCTCGATCACGTGGAAGTCCCATGTCTTGCCGAAGATCGTGATGACCTCCGTACTCGATTCGACGAGCGTCCGCAGGTTAGCGTCTCTTGAGGCTTTGATCCCTTTCTTTCGGGTGCTTCCAAAGGCTGAGATGCGCGCCTTCTTAAGTCTGAGCTTTCGTGCCTCTCTGAAGTAAGCGATGTCCTTCGGATTGGACCCCGGTATGCCGCCCTCGATGAAATGAACGCCGAGTTCATCGAGTTTCTCGGTGATCCGGAGCTTGTCCTCAACAGAGAATGAGATGTCCTCTGACTGTGCACCGTCCCGCAGGGTGGTGTCGTATACTTCAAGTTTTTTCATTGCCTCTCCTCGCTGAAGGTCATCTCTTCTTTGCCGGTGCTTTCCCTTTTGACGCTTTCGGTTTCTTTGCCAGTCCGAAGGTGTCGTGCAGTACCCGCACGGCAAGCTCGGTGAACTTAATATCGATCACACAGGACACTTTTATCTCCGATGTGCTGATCATCATGATATTGATTCCATGCTCCGCAAGTGCATCGAACATCTGCGCTGCGACACCGGAATGCGTCCTCATCCCGACACCGACGACGGACACTTTCGCGATATCCTCGCTTACATTCACGCCCTTTGCCCCGAGCTTGCGGGCGATATCTTCGGTCAGTTTGAGCGCTTTCCTGCTGTCTGTTTTCGGCACCGTGAAGGATATGTCCGTTGCCTTTCCGTCGCTGCTCACGTTCTGAACGATCATATCAACGACGATATTTGCACCGGCAATTCCCCTGAAGAGTTTTGCCGCAATACCGGGTGTATCGGGAACGCCGGCCACGGTCAGCTTCGTCTGGTTTTTGTCATATGCAACTCCCGAGACCACGACTTCTTCCATATCCTTGTCCTCCTTGGTGACGAGTGTGCCGGGATTGTCGTTGAAGCTCGACAGCACGACCACGGGAACGGCATATTTCATCGCAAACTCCACGGACCGCGTCTGGAGCACCTTGGCGCCGAGGCTTGCGAGCTCAAGCATCTCCTCATAGGAGATTTTATCCAGTTTCCTCGCTTCAGGCACGATGTTCGGGTCTGTGGTATAGACTCCGTCGACGTCGGTATAGATTTCGCACAGGTCAGCGTTGAGGGCAGACGCGATGGCGACTGCGGAGAGGTCCGAGCCCCCTCTTCCGAGGGTCGTGACATCCTCGTCTGCGGTAACACCCTGAAAGCCGGCGACAACGACGACGTAGCCGTCATTGAGCGCTTTCCGTGCCCGATCGCCGGTTATCTTCTCGATTCTCGCCTTTGTATGAACGGTGTCTGTTATGATGCCCATCTGTCTTCCGGTGAGGGCAACAGCTTTTTCCCCGAGTTCTTCGATCGCCATGGCTGTCAGAGCGCTCGTTACCCTTTCCCCTGAAGAGAGGAGGAGGTCCATTTCCCTCTCCTGGGGGCTGGCCGATACCTGGTTGGCAAGGCCGATCAGCTTGTCCGTCTCTCCCGACATGGCCGAGACGACCACCACGACCCTGTTTCCCCTTCGTGCCGTTCTCACGACCCGTTCGGCAACTGTTTTGATCCGCTCGACATTGGCGACCGAGGTGCCGCCGTATTTCTGTACGATGAGTGCCATGACGTCAGCTCCTTTGATCAAACCTGAAATAGAATAATCTGAATCCCATCCTGTTCATTTCCCGGTTATGAAAAAGTCCATCAGCCGGTGCCCTTCAGTAAACGTCTTTACGGCCGCCTCGGTACAAATATCCTCGCTGTAGGATTTGTGTCCTTTACCCTTTATTCTTCCGGTGCTGTCAAATATCATGCAGGGTATCCAATCATCCGTATGGGTCTTGACCTCAATGGGCGTTGCATGGTCGGGCATCACGAGCATTCTGAATTCGGGAAAGAGCTTTTCCGCTCGCTCCAGGACAGGGCCGATGACCTTCTCATCGATATCCTCAATCGCCTGTATCTTGTCTTTCAGGTTCCCGTTGTGGCCGGCCTCGTCAGGCGCCTCGATGTGAATGTACACGAAGTCGCGCTCCCTCAGCGCATCGATTGCGGCGTCCGCTTTTCCCCGGTAATTCGTGTCGATATACCCGGTGGCGCCAGGGACATTGATGATCTTGAAGCCGGCATAGATGCCGAGCCCCTTGGTCAGGTCGACCGCGCTGATGAGGCTGCCGGAGACACCATATTTGTCCTGAAAGGCCGGTATGGCGGGACGTTTGCCCTGCCCCCAGAACCATATGCTGTTTGCCGGTCTCTTCCCGTCCCTCACCCTGTTCTTGTTCACCTGATGCTCGTTCAGGATATCCACCGATTCATCCATCAGCTTTCTCAGGATCGTGTCTCCATCGCCGCGGGGAAGATAGGCTGCGATATCTCTACCCGTGATGTCATGGGGAGGTGTGCAGGCGATATCACCCTCTCCGTTTGACCATACCATGAGGTGCCGGTAACTGATACCCGGATAAAATCTGAGATTATCTGTGCCGAGTTCTTGGCCGACGCTCTGAATCAGTTCCCTGGCCTCTTCACTCGAAATGTGCCCAGCGCTGTAATCGACCATGATGGTCTCTTCGTTATTGAATCCCAGTGTCACGAGGTTGCAGCGGTATGCGACATCCGATTCAGAAAGCGTGATCCCCATGCTCGCGGCCTCCAGGGGCGCCCT
>JBLNHB010000231.1:0-5656 GCA_050268805.1 bacterium
CAGCGCGCTTTGAAATCGCTCGAGGCATGTATCGCCCTGCAACCCTCTTTCGCCAAATCAGCAGAAATTGAGAACTGGCTGGCGGTCCTCCGGGAGCTGAACAGGATGTATAAGGAATACAACGATATGAAGGACACGGTCGAAAAACTGCAGCATCTCGATATCAAAATGGAAGAGAAGAGAAAGCAGGTCCAGTAAACCGATTGCTGATCTCCGTTCTGTCCCTCCCTGAGAGAACTCCTCGTGATACAAGCCGGGTCCTGCTTTTCTGCCAAAAATAATAAAAAGGATGTCTTAACCCAGCGTATGTAAAAATCGAAAGGCCCCCGGCAGGTGTCTGATGAGGTCCCCGGCGATGAGCGAGTATTCTCCGAGTTCGTCCCTGGCGATATCGCCGGCGAGACCGTGCAGATAGACACCGCATATGGCGGCGTTGAGGGCGCTCATGCCCTGGGCCAGGAAAGCAGAGATGACGCCCGACAGCACATCTCCGGCTCCTGCGGTCGCCATTCCCGGATTGCCCGAGGAATTGATATAGGCGCTGCCGTCCGGCGATGCCACAACCGTGGGCGCCCCCTTGAGGACACAGATCACCTTTTTTTCTGCGGCAAACGACCGGGCGATCTCGATCCTCCTCCTATTGACCTCCTGGCCTGTTATATCAGGGTACTGTCTACCGAGGAGCCTCTTCATCTCATTGGGATGAGGGGTGATAACGACCTCTGAAGATGTCTTCCTGAGAATATCGGGGTCGACGGCAATGCAGTTGAGAGCGTCGGCGTCGATGAGCAGGGGCTTGCCGGCATGGATGACAATCTCCTTCACAAACTGAATCACATCGTCGCTGACGCCGATGCCGGGGCCGATGAGGACCGTATCCGCTTTTGCATGGATGAAGTCGAGTGCCTTTTGAGACGCATGCATCGAGAATGTTCCGCTTTCATGGGATTGCAGGGGGATTGTCATCTCTTCAAGAACCCTGGTCTGGAAAATGGGAAAGAGCACGTCGGGAACACCGATGGTCACCGCACCCGCGCCTGCCCGCATGCATGCTCGTGAAGCAAGGAAGGCGGCTCCTGTTTTTCCCGCAGAGCCTGCGAGGACCATCACATGGCCATACACTCCCTTGTGAGAATCCGGTTTTCTCTTCGGGATGAGGCTTCTTACCGTGAGTCTCTCGATGAGGTGGTGCTTCAGGGACGGATCATTGAGGAGTTCATCGGGAAATCCGATATTTTCAACAATGAGTTTGCCGGCATATTCCGCACCGGGATGAAGAAGATGGCCGATTTTTGGTAATCCAAAGGAAACGGTCAAATCCGCCCTTATTGCCTGGCCAAGGACCTGACCGTTGTCGGCAGAGATGCCGGAAGGCACGTCGATCGAGACTACCGGCGATCCTCTCTCATTTACGGTCTTGATGATGTCGAGGAAAGGACCAGAAACCGGTTTGTTCAGGCCGGTCCCGAAGAGCGCGTCAATGACGACTGAATCCTGAATATCACCGGCGGAAATATGTTTTCTGATTTCCACCCTTATCCCGTTTTCGAGCGCTGCGCGGTATTGAAACCGGCAGTCAGGAGAAAGGCTCTCCTCATCAGAAACTAAAAACGCCTTCGCATCGATTCCGGCTTTCTTGAGGAGCCGGGCGGTAACAAGTCCATCCCCGCCGTTGTTCCCACCCCCGGCAATAACAGTTATGCTCCTCCCCCGGTACATCCTCATGACCACGTCCGCGACAATGCTTCCCGCTCTTTCCATCAGCTCGAGAGAAGGTGTCCCGAAATCCTGAATGGTTTTCCGGTCGATTTCCCTCATCTCTTCGGCAGTCGCAACTCTCATCGGTCTTTTTTCTTCAGGGTTTCATGTTTCTTCACCGATTCGAACACGAGAAAGCTCGTGCTGAGAAAGACCGGACCCTGCGCGACGATGTCAGGGAGCCCGTCAATGAACTCAAATCTTCCCTCCGTCCAGTTGAGGAGGTCCATGAAAATGATTTCCGCCAACTGGCCGACGGCCACGATGAGGAACTCCTTGGGGACAATCTTGTTCCCTATTAAATACTGGGTAAATGCCATCTTTTTCCCCCGGCTCTCAAAAAGCGCTTCTTTCATCTTCTCTTCGTCGATATGCCCGTTCTTTGAGAGGAATTCACCCAGCCGTTCACCAGGTTTCTTGGACGAGACGAAGATGATCCTTCCGTCCTGAAAGCAGAAGCACTTCTCGACCTTCTCCCGCGCAAGGACGAGAACCCCTGTTTTATTGTTCATCTCGACCCACTGGAAGAGATCGGTAACTGGAACAGACTTCAGGTCACCTTTCATGAACGTCGTGCCCTCCTCCCGTCTCAAGCACTACCGATGCAATGCCGAACTCCTGTTCATGGCTCATGCTGAGATGAATGGAGTGTATCTTCCTTTCCCGGAGAAATTTTTCTGTGTTTCCGTATGCACGGAGACGAGGCTTCCCATCATCAGTGGCGAGCACTTCTATCTCTTTCAGGGGAACCCTGACCTCTGATCCGACCGCTTTGATGAACGCTTCCTTCGCCGCGAACCGCACGGCAAGAGAGAGGAATGGCACCTTTTTCGAGAAACAGTATTCAACTTCGGGTCCGGTGTATATTTTTTCCAGAAAGTGTTTACCCCACCGCTCGACGGCCTGCTGAATTCGTCCTATTTTTACGATGTCGATGCCGATACCGTATATCATCGTGATGATTCGATCAGCGCCTTCATCTGCCGAACAGCCTCTTCGAGACCGACAAAGAGAGACCGTGAAACAATGCTGTGGCCGATGTAGAGCCCCCGTATACCCTCAATGCGGGCGATGGGCTGGACATTCGTATAGTTCAGACCATGACCCGCGTTTGCAGAGAGATTGTTCGCGATCGCTCTCTTCACCGCGTTGATCACTTTGTGATACTCCTTTTTTGTATCATTCCCCTTGCTGTTGGCATAGAGACCGGTATGGATCTCAATCATATCGGCGCCCAGCTCTTTCGACCTGTCCACGTCCGCAAGATCGGGATTGATAAAGAGGCTCACCGGAATGCCGCTGTCCCGAAGCCTCCCTATCCGCTTCCGCAGTGAGGTCGGGTTCGATCTGAGATTGAGACCTCCCTCCGTAGTAAGTTCCGCCCTCTTTTCAGGCACGAGAGTGACCATATCGGGCTTGGTCCTGAGCGCTATTCTGATCATCTCGTCAGTCGCGGCCATTTCGAGGTTGAGCTCAATCCGCACCACCTCGCGGAGGAGGTTCAGGTCTCTGTCCTGGATATGCCTCCTGTCCTCTCTCAGGTGAATGGTAATGCCGTCAGCCCCGCCGAGGATGGCGAGGGTCGCCGCCATGACCGGATCGGGCTCATGCCCCTTCCGTGCCTGCCTTATCGTCGCAACATGGTCTACATTGACGCCGAGAATCATCGGATATTCCTTCCATCGGTCTCAGAAACGTTGCGAAAATTATATCACAGAGCTGTCGTTCATTTCGCCTGCTCAATCGGCATCGGCAAACCTGACCAATGTTCCCTTCTTCTTGCTGCCGTACCGGAAAATGGTAATCCCTTTGCATCCTTTTTCATATGCGAGCAGGAATGCTTCCGCGACGTCCTTCTTCGTCGCGCTCTGAGGCATGTTGATGGTCTTTGAAACGGCATTGTCGGTGTATTTCTGGAACACGGCCTGCATCTCGATGTGCGTCCGGTAGTTGATTTCAAGGGCTGTTTTAAAAAGGTTCCTTATGTCGGCAGGCACAGCCCTGATTCCCCTGAGGGTCCCTTTTCTGATAACCTCGTGCTCAAGCCTGTTCGAATACCATCCCCGTTTCTTTGCGAGACTGAATAAATATGCATTGATTTCGACAAACTCGGAATGGACGATGTACCGTTTATAGGCAAGGCCAAAATAGGGTTCGATCCCGCTCGAACAGTCGGCAATGGTGGCAAGCGTCCCTGTAGGAGCAACCGTCGTGGTCGTTGCGTTCCTTAACAACGGCATGCCCGGCTCGTCGAATTTCGAGCCGATGAAGTTCGGAAACGCGCCCTTCTCCTTTGCGAGGCGAGCCGATTCATCCCGCGCGGTGTCCCTCACAAACCGCATGACCCTTTCTCCGAGCTCCAGCGCGCTAGCAGAATCATACGGGATGCCCATGAGCACAAGCATATCGGCCCATCCCATGACACCGAGCCCGATCTTCCGGTTCCCTTTGTGCATCTTCTCGATTGCCGGCAGCGGGTATTTGTTGATGTCGATGCAGTCATCGAGGAACCTCACCGCGACCCGGATGTCTTGCTCCAATTGAACGTAATCCACAGAAGGCGTGTTCGACTCGAGAACCGAATCCCGAACATACTTCGAGAGATTGAGAGACCCGAGGATGCATGCCTCGTAGGGGAGTAGCGGCTGCTCACCGCAGGGATTGGTGCTCTCCATATTCCCGAGGAGCGGAGTGGGATTATCGCGGTTTATCCTGTCGATAAACACGAGGCCGGGGTCACCCGTGAGCCATGCGCTCTTCACGATCTCTTCAAAGACCTCCCGGGCATCAAGGGAACCGATCGTTTGCAAGGTCCTTGGGTTCTTCAGCTCGAACTTCCCGCCCTTATTAAGCGCCTCGAAAAAAGCATCGGTAACCGATACCGAAATATTGAAATTGGCGAGTTCGCTCTCTTTCCGTTTTATCTTGATGAACTCCATGATGTCCGGGTGGTCGATACGGAGAATCCCCATGTTCGCCCCTCTCCTGGCCCCTCCCTGCTTGATGACATCCGTTGTCGTATTGTAGATCTTCATGAACGATACGGGCCCGCTCGCAATGCCCCCGGTGGATTGCACACGGTCAGCCCTCGGTCTGAGATGGGAGAAGGAAAACCCTGTTCCGCCGCCGCTCTGGAGGATAAGCGCGGCATGCTTGAGAGTATCAAAGATGCCTTCCAT
Organism: bacterium; assembly: GCA_050268805.1. Lineage (GTDB taxonomy): Bacteria > Nitrospirota > Thermodesulfovibrionia > Thermodesulfovibrionales > BMS3Bbin05 > JBLNHB01. Next base: position 4,938 of record JBLNHB010000231.1, read on the forward strand.
CGAATCCTCGACAGGCAAAACAAAACAGGCTGCGAGCTGGCCGAGATCTTTCCCGGCGTTCATAAGAGTCGGTGAATTGGGGAGAAACCGCAGAGAGGACATGAGGTCGAAGAACCGTTCTTCCCAGTACGCGGCGTCTTTGTGATAGAGCTTCTCTGCCGCGGCGACAGCCCTGCTCACCCTCCTGAAAAGCTCTTCAGGCTTTTCCTTTACTCCGCCGTGTTCATCTTTCAGAAGATACCGGGCTTCGAGGACCCGCAAAGCATTCGGGGTAATCACGGTCATGGTTCATTATAACAGGGAAAATCCATGACGTCGAACGATATTTTCCCCGCGAACTTCAGGATAACTTTCTCATTGTCCGCTGATTCTGTAAGAATGACCGCACAAGAAAAACAGAACATCACGCAGGCGTGGATTATGGTCTTCGTGCCTGAATAACGACCGTCTGCTCGAGGAATGATTTCTTCATGCCCTGATATCCCGCCTTCTTCATCCATGAAACAATCTCCGAAACCGAATATGACCTTCCCCCGCTCGTGTTGACAAGCATGTTCACCGAAAAGAGGGACCCGCTCAGCGGCCCTGTGCGGTCATCGGCGAGGAGGAACTCATGAATCGCCACGCTCCCCTTTTTGCGGAGGACCCCTTTGACCCTCCGGAGGAGATGAAGAATGTTCTCCTGACTGTAGGAGTGGAGGACATGGCTGATAAAGACC
>JBLNHB010000232.1:0-6187 GCA_050268805.1 bacterium
CAGAGGGCTCTCTTCCATAATCTGGACAACGTAACCCTTTTCCCGCTTGGAAGTTCAGTTGATGTGAACGATCAGGGGAAAGAGTACGGCGTTACAGTACGAATCAGCAATGCATTCCTAAGATTCAAGATGCCCGATTATCCCTTCCACCTCTACTCGAACGCCAGTTTGGTAATAAAAGACGGCGATGCTCAGCAGAGATTTGTCGGAGGATCGGGGTTCTTTGGCGCCCCCAGAAGGTCCGAAAGCAGGGACATTGACTGGACAACACAAATATATACCATCGGGGTCAACAGTCATATCAATATTATTGAAGCTGATCTGTCGCACACTGAAAAAAGGTTCGATCCCAATGACGATGAAGTATTGTATTTTGCGTACTCTGCAAGCGGTGGTCGCCCGGCAGGAACGTACCCGCATAATCGCGCTCCCGAGACGAAGGGTTCGATCAACACCCTGAAACTTCACACAACATACACGGGAGCACTCGTCGCTTCCGCGACCTTTTCCGAGAATAAGCGCGAGAACGAACTAACCAACGGGATCGGCGGCGCAAAAGCTGACTATCTCCTCGGTGAGGGGGACATGACATGGATGCCCTGGACACGATTGACATTCTTCCTCAAATACAGGCACATTGAGCGGGATTTCGACAATCCTGACAGCGTTACCATCACCTCAACTGATTCATTAAATCCAAATTCGTATACCTCTTCAAACATAAAAAATTCCATCTCTTCTATTACTGATACCGCATCACTCACCGGCAGATACCGTCCATTTTCCGGATTGACCCTGAGGGCGAGTTACAGCTATAAGGACCGTCGGAGGTCAAACGCCGATGAATGGGGACTCCCCGATGATACCAAGACACAAACCCTTTGTCTTGGCGCCGACACCCGGCCCCACAGGAGTCTGAAGCTCAAGCTCGACTATACGCATAAAGAGACTGACGATCCAGCCTACAACATAGAGCCTGACCAATCGGACGAGGGCAAAGCATCTCTCTCCTGGAAACCGGCAGCTCAATTGAACGCCTTGGTGAGCTACAGCATCGGACAGGACAAGCGAAAAGACGTCCATTATGGGACGACCACGCTGGATAACAGGGATGCTGACAGAGACACGTTTTTTAGCAGCATTGCCCTTCTGCCACTGAAAGACCTCTCATTCACCCTGAGTTACGCGTACATGCATAATCGGGTTAAGCAGGATCTTAATTTCGGAACTGATAATGCCAATGGCGTTCCCTACGAAGAATACGCTCACAATGTCGCATGTAATCTCCTCTATTTGTTCAATGATAAACTGGACCTGAATGGCGGCATCAGTTATACAAGAAGCAGAGGAAAATTCTATCCGACAGCCCCCTTTCTGGAACCAGCTCAATCCCTCTCAGAACTTGAGCTCAGAGAGGCGGTCTACTCTGTTGGCGGCCACTATGAGTTCTGGCGCGGTTTCGGATTCGGCGTTGATTACCGATACAGTGATTTCGATGATGTCATCGATACCCCCTATGATGGTATAGAAGATGGCACCTCCCATATCGTATGGGCCACTCTCTCGAAACGGTGGGGATAGTCTTGGAGGAGGCACAGGAGATTAAAAAAATATGAACACATGTCCGATACGAATAAAAAGAATGAAGAAAGTGGTTGCTTTTGTTAAACGGAGATTATTGCTCCTCTGCACCATAGGGGTGGCTTTTCTCTTATTTTCTTCTTTTCACGCCTCTGCCGCGGATAAGACCGTCGGCGTGATCATGACCGGGAACATCCCCTATTATCAGGAAATGCACAAGGCCTTTGTCGATGGGATGAACAGGGCCGGTCAGAATATCGATATCGTTCTCCAGACCCCTGCCTCGGAACCTATGGCATGGACCAATGCTGCCCGGAAACTGGTCTCGCTCGGCACGGACGTCATCATATCCTATGGCACGCCATCCATGCTCATGGTCATGAAGGAAACATCGGATATACCGCTTGTCTTTGCGGGCGTGTATGATCCCGATGCAGCGGGCATCAAAGGCAAAAACATAACAGGGATCAATTCCAAAGTTCCGGTTGCGACCCTGGTCAAGCACATGAAAGATATCACGAATTTCACCAAGGTCGGCATTGTATACAACAGCAATGAAAAAGATACGGCCCTCCAGGCAAACGATATCAAGAATCTCGAAGGAAAGTATGGTTTTCAATCCACATTTCTGAATGCGGATAAGAAAGGGGAGGCAGAGAAAATTGCGACAGTCAATGCCCTTGTCCTCACAACGAGCTGTGCGGCAGTGACCTGCGTTGAAAATTACCTTGGTGTTGCAAAACGGAACAAAATACCGGCAGCCGCGCTCATCGGAGGCCTGGAAGAGCGCGGAATCATTCTCACCCTTTCAGCCGACCCTGCCGAGCAGGGAGCCGAAACAGCAAAGAAAGTTATCGAAATCCTGAAAGGTACAAAGCCGGCATCTCTGCCGGTTACGAGTCCATCAAAGGTAAATTTGATAGTCAACCTGAAGGAAGCGACCCGTGCCGGATTGCAGGTACCGATAGACATCCTGACCTCGGCAACAAAGGTGATCAAGTGAGGAGCCTATGACCCTTCAGAAAAAAGCAAATTTGGTCGTTGCGGTTATCATCTTTTTTACCCTCGGCATCACAACTGCGGTTCTGACCTATGTGGCTACGGACAAATATAGAACGGCCATTCTTTCTAAATCAGCATCTGCCGGCGATGCCCTGAAGCGGGACCTGGGAAAGGTCTTGAGCCTCGGCATCCCCCTTGCCTCTCTCTCCGGTGTCGATGAGAAACTGGCTGCGCTTGTGTCGGGAGATGAAGCCGTAGGGTATGCGCTTATCATGGACAGGACCGGGACTGTCCTCTTCCATAATGACCAGACAAAAAAGGGGGGCCGGATTGACGCCAGCTCCCTGCAGAAGAGTTCCAGTGATTCAAAAACTACTACCATCCGGAGCGAAGACTCGTTCTATGCCCTTTCCCTGCCGCTCCTCGACGCAAATGACGACAGGATCGGCACGCTCCGCATCGGGGTCAAATCAGCCGCGATCAACAAGCAAATCATTGTCCTCCTGCTCTGGGCGCTCTGCATCGGGTTCCTCAGCTTTGTCCTATCCCTCGGCCTTATGTATTTCTCCATTGCAAAATTCATAACCGGGCCCATATTGAACATGGAGAAGGCATCAGAAAAAATCGCGTCCGGTGATCTTACCAATACTATCACGCTGCGAGGGGAAGACGAGATCGCCGAGCTCGGCAATGCAATCAACAGGATCACCTCGAATCTGAAAAACATGCTCATAAAGATTGGGAACATCACGGGCAGCGTTTCTGCCGTGACCTCGAACATTGTATCTGCTTCCGAGGGTATCTTAAAGATAGCCGACATCCAGAAGAAAGCGCTCGATGAAACCACTGCCTCGAATGATTCTCTCGATGCTTCCATTTCGAGTGTCGCCCAGAGCGCCGAGAACCTCTCTGAATCGTCGGACAATACCTCTTCATCGATCCTGGAGATGACGAAATCCATCGAGATGGTTGCCGAAAGCGCAAAGCTCTTCGATGGGGCGGCCCAGGAGTCGTCTGCTTCCATTGAAGAAATGCTTACCAACATAAAGCAGATAGCGGAAAGCCTGAACAACCTCTCTTCATCGTCGGATTCCATAGCTACCTCAATTGATGAGGTGAACTCCACGGTCAAGGAAATAGAAAAGCGCGCAAACGAGTCGGTCACCCTTGCCGAACAGGTGACGGTCCAGGCCTCGGACAAAGGGATCGGAGCGATCAACGCAGCCATGGCCGGCATGAATGACATCCGTGACAGTGTGAGCTCACTCACGACGGCAATCAATGTTCTCGGAAAGCGGTCCGAGGACATCGGGAAGATCCTGAACGTCATCAATGAGGTTACCGACCAGACCAACCTGCTCTCGCTCAATGCAGCCATTCTCTCGGCCCAGGCAGGAGAGCACGGCAAGTCTTTCTCGGTTGTCGCTGATCATATCAGGAGCCTTGCCGAAAAAACGGCCGCCTCAACCAAGGAAATTGCAGCACTCATATCATCAGTCCAGGAAGAGACGCATACGAGCATTCAACTGGCTTCAGAAGGACTGAAGACCGTCGAAAAAGGTCTTGGGCTTGTCAGAGACGTCAACAACGCGCTCCTCGGAATCGTCGACCGGTCCCAATCCTCAACCGAAATGTCAAAGGCCATCCAGCGGGCGACCGCCGAACAGTCGATCGTCATCCGGCAAATTACCGAGTCCGCCAAGGATATGTCGCTCCAGATCGAGAAAATTTCTCTTGCCCTCCAGGAGCAGAACAAGGGAAGCAAATTCATTCTGGATATCACAGAAAAGATGAAGAATCTCTCCCACCAGGTAAAGACCTCAACCGAGGAACAGCGGATCGGCAGTCTGCAGATATCGAAATCCTCCGAAAATATCACTGTCCAGGCGGAGCAGATCGCGGAGAGCACCAAAAAACAGAAGGATGAGAGCATCGAAATCGTAAAGTCCATGGAAAAGGTGAAGAATACGACGAGCAATCTGATACAGTCTGCCCATGACATGAGCTCTACCGTTGAGTCCCTTCAGGAGGAAGCCCGTAACCTCCTCGCCGAACTCAAGAAGTTCAAGGTCTCCTAATCCAGTGTATTGAACAGATATGAGCTTGAACCACGTCATCGCAAAAAGCTTGTGAGAATGTAGAGATAGCCAGGCTACGGTCCCTCTTCCGCGCGCACTGTCCTCTCATAACGGATTGCCACATCTTTGAGAATAGTTTATCATGTATGCAGATGCATTTCAGAGCTGAACGTTGTGGAGGTCCGCTGTGCTCGATATCCGGTTTGTTCGTGAAAACATCAAGCAACTCGAAGATGCCCTGAAAAAAAGGAATGCGGTCCTGTCTCTGTCCGAATTTCTTGAAGGAGAAGCGAAGCGGAGGGCTCTCATCAAAGAAGTTGATGTGTTACGGAATAGAAAGAATACCGTTTCCGAAGAGATCGGCCGTCTCAAGAAGGAGAAACGCGATACATCAGCGCTCATTTCCGAGATGAAGGAAGTGGCCGACAGGATCAAAGCGCTCGATGAAGAATTCAATGAGATAGAGACACAGATAACCTCTCTCCTCCTCGTGATTCCCAATATCCCCCATGAATCCGTGCCAATCGGTACGGATGAAACAGGCAATGTCGAAATGCGGAAATGGGGAACGCCGCGGGAGTTCGATTTTTCTCCTCTCAATCACTGGGATGTCGGGGAAGCGCTCGGCATTATTGACTTCGACCGTGCCTCGAAGATCGCCGGCGCGCGGTTCTCGCTCATGAAGGGCCCTGGCGCGAAACTTGAGCGCGCGCTCATGAACTTCATGCTCGACCTCAACACATCCAAAGGTTACGAAGAAATCTTTCCTCCGATCCTCGTCAACAGGGAATCGATGACCGGCACGGGCCAGCTCCCGAAGTTCGAGATGGAGTTGTTCAAAATCGCAGACCCTGAGTTCTTCCTTATCCCCACGGCAGAGGTCCCTGTCACCAACATCCACCGGGAAGAGATTCTGAAGGAATCTGATCTCCCGATCTACTACACCGCATACACGCCCTGTTTCAGGAGGGAGGCCGGTTCCTATGGGAAGGACACCCGGGGATTGATCCGGCAGCACCAGTTCAACAAGGTCGAGCTCGTCAAGTTCGTGAAGCCCGAAGATTCCTACACTGAGCTCGAGAAACTCACTGCTGATGCCGAGGATATCCTCAAAAGGCTCGGCCTGGCCTATAGAGTCGTTAGCCTCTGCACCGGCGACCTCGGCTTCTCGGCCGCAAAGACCTATGATCTCGAGGTATGGCTCCCGGGTCAGCAGAAATACCGCGAAATATCTTCTTGCTCCAATTTCGGGGATTTCCAGGCGCGTCGGGCAAAGATACGATTCAAGAGGGAAGGCCAGAAGGGTACCGAATTCGTTCATACGCTGAACGGCTCCGGGCTCGCCATCGGCAGGACGCTCGTGGCGATTCTCGAAAACTACCAGCAGAAGGACGGCTCGGTTGTCATCCCCGAGGCTTTACGGCCGTACATGGGAACAGACGTCATAAAGTGATTTTGGGCGGAGAAAAATTTCCGCGAATTATCAGCCACAGAGGTCTCAGAACCCACCGGGTAGAGCAAGTCTC
>JBLNHB010000233.1:0-14132 GCA_050268805.1 bacterium
AATGGCGAAGCACCGCGTAACCTGTCTCATTATCGAAGTGTCATTCCCAAACAGCATGAATGATCTCGCAGCAAAATCCGGACATCTGACCGCCGGGCTGCTGAAACAAGAGCTTGGGAAACTTGCAACACTTCCCCCGAAAATCTATATTACCCACGCCAAGCCGCAATACCTTCATCAAATACGAAAAGAGATTCGCGCGCTCAGAATTCAGAATATGGAAATCCTTGAAGACAACCTGGTAATTTCCGTCTGAAAAGCCATCCCTTCTGACACTGTTCCCTGCCGGGCATATGATGCATGTCATACCACATTTTTCTTTCAGGAAGTATACTGGAGTCAATACGACTCAAAGGAGGTATCTATGCATACACATGTAACTGAAGAATGCCCTTCCTGCTCATCGGTGAAGCCGGCAACAGAAAAGAATTCATCAACGTTGCTCACCCACTGGCCGATCCAGATCAAACTGATCGGGACCGTAGCTCCTTTTCTCAAGGACGCCGACCTCCTGGTGGCAGCCGACTGTACGGCCTTTTCGATCCAGGGATTCCAGGAAAAGTTCCTTGATGGGAAGAAACTGCTCATCGGATGTCCGAAGCTCGATGAAGGCATGCTCTATGTGAACAAGTTCGCCGAGATCTTCAGCACCGTACCGATCAAGAGCGTGAGCTGTCTCCGCATGGAAGTACCCTGCTGCGGCGGCATGACCATGATCCTCAAAGAGGCGATCAAGCGGTCGGGGAAAACAATTCCGCTGAAGGAAACCATTATTGGTGTGAAAGGGACGGTGCTTGGCGAAAAAGAGGTTGCACGATAGAGGCAGTCTCTTCATGCCATCCCCATCGCGGAAATAGTATCAAATTCCTCCTTGGTCACTGGCATGACCGAGAGGCGTTGCCCTCTCTGAAGAAGCCGCATTTTTTCCAGTGAGGGTGTTTTTTTCATCTCACTAAGGGTGACGGGGCGACGGAATGCTCTCTTCCAGGTAATGTCCACCATGAACCACCTCGGATGTCCAGGAGTTGATTTCGGATCATAGTACGGGGATCCGGGAAGCCACGATGTAAAATCGGGATAGGCTTCCCTTGTCACTTCAGCGATGCCGACGACCGCCGGCTCCTGGCAGTTTGAGTGGTAGAAGAGGACACGGTCTCCCTTTTTCATCTCATCCCGCATATAATTTCGCGCCTGATAATTCCTAACGCCTTCCCAGTGATCCGTTGAGCCCGGGCGTGCCTTAAGGTCATCGAAAGAGAACACACCGGGTTCGGATTTCATGAGCCAGTATCTCTTTGCCATATACGCTCCTGCTTCGAATTCCAGCGATTCTGCTATATGGGTATTCATTCGGAATAGAGTTTCTTTTATAACCTCAGTAAAAGTAGATGACTTTTAAGAAAAAATAGTGTATATTTTCTTAAGGATATATTTTTATACTAATTTATTGCAACACATTTCTCCATATGTTATGCAAGTGTATATTGATAATCTATCTAACTGAAAGAGGGACGAACACATAACTTCACGACTGAGACCAGCACATTTGGACGACTATGAGTAAAACAGAGTATATAGAAACATATCTGAATGACCTCTTTAAAATGTGGGTCGTGAAAGCTTCACGCTGGGGGAGCGGAGTGTTTGTAGGATTAAGCGTCCTCGATTATGTCGCGATGAGGGAACACTTCCAAGAATTCCTCGGATACAGAATTGTCAGTGCAGCAGGTCTGCTCATTGCTTCGTTCATTATTCCCAAGATGAAGAATCAACATCTCATCAAGGGAATGGCCTACCTCGTGATTGGGGGATGTACCTATGCCATTGAGCTTATGATACTCCAGTCGGGTGGCCATACATCGAACTACTATGTAGGGATAATCCTGTTGGGTATCTGCATCCTCGGAGTTTTCCCCGCACGATTTTTCTTCCATCTGATGTCAGCAATCATCATCTATTCAATTTATCTTGTCCCGATACTCGCGACCGATACAGTAACGGATTTCCGGACATTCTTTACGGCGAATTTCTTTCTCGTCTCTGTCTTTATTACGACTCTGTTTCTCCAGAGCATCAGCCTGAAACGCCTGATGAATGAGTTGAACTACAAGTATGAATTTGAATTGGCGTTTAAGGCGTTGAACGACAGCCAGCAGCAGTACCGATCTCTTGTGGAATCCACGGAAGACTCTGTTTACCTGGTGAACAGGGACTTCCGGTATCTCTTCATGAACCAGAAACACCTGTCCAGGCTCGGCATCGGGGAGGACGACTATATCGGGAAAGCGTACAGCGAGTACCACTCTCCGGAGGAAGAAAAGATTTTCATCGAGAGGGCCGAAAAGGTGTTCGCGGACGGGGAGTCTATTCAATATGAGTATCAGAGCAAGAAGGATGGCCGATATTTTCTCCAGACGCTCAGCCCCGTGAAGGGTTCGGACGGGAAAACAGTAGCAGTGAGTGTCATATCAAAAGACATCTCGGACCGCAAAAAAATGGAGGAGGAGCTCCGCTCTCTTTCCCTGACCGACGAATTGACCGGGCTCTACAACCGGAGAGGTTTCTTTACCCTCTTTGAACAGCAGGTGAAGATGGCACAGCGCCAGAGGAAGGGCATTCATATGATCTATGCCGACCTCGATGGTCTCAAGGTCATCAATGATACCTTTGGTCACCAGACAGGAGACAGGGCATTGACCGAGACAGCAGCCATCCTCAAGATGAGTTTTCGGGAGTCCGACATCATCGCCCGGATCGGGGGTGATGAGTTTGTGATCATCATGGTCGGATCTACCCAGGAAAGCATAGACTTCATTATCCAGCGCTTCTATAAAACGCTTGAGGATTATAACGCCATGGCACGAAGCCAATACCGTGTTTCGATCAGCGTCGGCATGGTTTACTATAATCCTGATACTCCCTGTGCTGTTGATGAGCTGTTGATCCAGGCAGACAAAGCAATGTACGAAGAAAAACGGAAGAGATACGTTTAGGCGTCAGCCTGCTTTCTTGAATACGCTGCTCTGAAACAGGCGGCATCCCGTTGAACCTGACTATTTATTTCCGATGACAATACCGGCAGAGTTTGTCCGGATCAGCGCGCAGCATCCTTCCGAAGGGATCTTCGTGGGGGTCGTGGCATGTGACACAGGTCATTTTCCCTTCTAAGAGGGGCAGCCCACCAACATCCATGGAAGGAACAACATCGACGATATGATCTCCGGGTGCTTTTCTGTCTGGATGGCAGTCGAGGCAGAGGTCTGAAAGGGGCTTATTGAGCAGGATTGCTCCTCCCATGGCATGAGAACGATGACAGAGATCGCACTGCTTCTTGATCTCAGGGATTTCAGATGATGAGTGCTCTGAACCGAGGAATACAAAAATGAAGCACATGCAAACAACAGAGAGAGCGCTCTTTTTCAAGGGAACACCTCCCATCTGAAGAGATTCTTTCAAGAGGAACTGCTCTCCTCCTCCATATATTTGTATTATATGCCTCCCTTTCCGGAGAAACAAGAATTTGTGTTCATGATTTTCTGTTTCCCGTCCTGATCAAAATCCCCCCTGAATGCCGGCTCATCGTTTTCCCCGGAGGGTAAGAACTATTCCAGGATGATGCCAGGATATGGTAAAGGATATTTTCTCTGGAAAAGAGGCCGGCTGTGCGGTATACTGTAATATGAGGAGGGTCAAAATATGGTGACGAAATATTTTTTCTGCACGTTGTCTCTTTTCCTTGCCTTCGGAGTCCTGTCTTCGTCTCTTCCCGGCTGTGCATCATCACAGGCAAAGATTTCTTCTTCTCCTGCTGTCTTTCAGGAGGGGACACTTGAAAGGGCTTATAATGCCAGTGCCGGGCTTCTGCATGAAGCTGTCCTGTCGGCGTTGAAAAGGCTTCATCTCAATGTTCTCGATGACAGGCAAGACGGCCAAACCATGCGTATTGCAACAAAGCTCGGCGAAGGGACCCCTGCGGAGATCGGCATTGATCCTGTCGGTCCTGACACGGCAAAGATGCGCATCTATGTCGGGAGTTCCAAAGATGAGGCAAAGGCAAGGACGCTACTCTACGCGGTTGAAAGTGAACTCATAAGCCGGCTCTAGGTCTGAACCGGAGTTCTCCCTGTATATCAGTCCAATCGGTTCATGAATTCCTGCAGGCTCACACCTTGACATGCATGAAATCAAGAATATCCTTGTAACAGGACCACCGGGAATCGGGAAGACAACACTCATCAGAAAGCTCTCCGATGAATTGAGGAATTTGCAACCGGTCGGATTCTACACTGCAGAAATACGGGAAAAAGGAATCCGAAAAGGGTTCGAGCTTGTGACCCTTGACGGAAGAAGAGGCCTCCTCTCCCACGTGGACATCAAGGGACCTTACCAGGTGGGCAAATATGGAGTCGATGTCCTCGGGTTTGAGAATCTCATCGAATGCATCCCCTTCTTCGGTCCGGGCGCAGGGCTGATCATCATAGACGAGCTCGGTCAGATGGAGTGTTTCTCCGCAAAATTCAGGGCACTCGCGGAGCAAATCCTCGAATCAGAAAAACCGCTCATCGCAACCATAGCACTCAAAGGTGGAGGGTTTATCGCCGAGGTAAAGAAAAGGGAAAACATACGGCTCTACGCGCTGACTCATGCAAATAGGGATACCATGGTCAATGAAATAGCTGACGCAGCGAGGGGACTACTTCAGTGATCTGCTTCTTCGGCAATGCGCATGAATAGCTCTCTTTTGAGTGAGGGAAAATTTAATTCCGATGAAAACCAGATGAGATGCTTTGTGAAAAATTATGAATTTAAGCGCATAAGGTCTTTACATCTGAATAATATGGGTGAGGCATCCCAGAGCGAAAGAAATTTTCTGATAGTGGAAAAGCGTGGGCGACATCAATTGCGCGTAAAACGGAACCAACCCAAGAACCGTATCGGTCTTTTTATGCCTGATCGGTTTCTTCCGCGATACTCATCATCCGCTCCATGCGGGAACACACCCTGCACGACTCTTCGCTTTGAGTCCCGTCTTCCCAGCGCGTCACCTTGATCCCCGAATTCCAGCAGACGGGACAGAGAATGTAATAGGATTCGCCGAAGCCTTTGTCGATGCTGAACCGTATCGTGGAATCGTCATACATACATAATGTATCGTACTATTTCGCTCTACTCTGTAATTCTTTGGGGTCCTCTCTACGAGAAAACTGACAGGTTTTCTGTTTCCAGTTTCCTTCAGAAAGAACGTCCAGCGCCGCGTTACCTATTGGCACAATGAGCATTCTTTGATTCATCTGCTCTTTGCTGAGTTCTTGAAAGGGAGTCGAGCAACAAGAAGAGGGCTTGAGATCTCTTGCGGATTATCCGAAGAACATTTTCAAGCCGGTCAACATTGTCAGAGATCGAAGTGTCTGGAAAAGATTCTTCGGCCTCTTGAATGATCTTCAGTAATTCACTGTTTCGGAAATTTTTCTCGATCCTTTCTTTTCCTATCTCTTTTGCCAGTAAGAGTGCGCCGAATACGAGTTTTCTGATTTCCGAAGCCGTGGCTTCAAGTTTCTTCAGTCTATCATTAGAGCAGGTTTCTCTCTCATGAAGATCGCTCATTGTGTGATTACCTGCGTTTCAGGAAGGAGCCGAAAATTTCGCGACCCGCGGCTTCACGAGCTTTTCAAAATCCTTGTACGCCACGATGACCAGCTCTTCATGCGTACCGGCGCTGAATGCGATTTCCGGGTCTTCTGTCAGCTGATCGGCAACGATGACGTCAATGCCGTAGAGATTGCCGAACGGCGGCATCGCCCCGACTTCGCAATCAGGGAAGAGGGCTTGAAATTCCTGCTCGGTGGCGAGCTGAACTTTTTTTGCTTCCGCTGCCTTCGTGAGAAGATTGAAGTCGATCTTATGGGAAGCCGGCAGAACAGCCATGGCTATTCTATCATCGATTTTGACGATAACGGTCTTGGCCAGCTCCTTTCCTGGAATGTGAGCCGAGGCCGCAATTTCCTGTGCGGTGTACATAGGGTAGTGCATGCGGGTTTCGTATTTTATTGCGTGGCTGTCCAAATACTCTTTCAATTTTCTTGCCGGCATATCAAACTCCTTTTAACGCGGGGATTGGCCCTATTCACGGATATTAGTGTTTCGCAAACGCCTCTTCGAGACTGATGAATTTGTCAAATTCATCTTTGATCTCGGCAGCAAGATCGGCTGTGGACAGAATACCCGTCAGCTTGCCGTTTTCGACAACCGGAAGCCTCCGAATGTTCGCCCTGTGCATGATCCTCAACGCAGAGTCGATGTCAGCATCGGCGTCTATGGTTATGGGATCAGGGGTCATGATATCGCATACGCAGGCTGCTTTCGGATCCCCCAGGTCGGTACCGACGGTTAATGCTATGTCCCTGTCTGTCACAATGCCCTTGAGTTTAAAGCCCTCTTCAACAACGAGAATCGAGCCAACACCATATTCTTTCATCTTTACAGCGCTGTCATAAACAGATGAAGAGGGCAGGACAGTAACCAATTCTTTACGCATGATCTGTTTTACTGTCATGGTATCCCCCTTTCTCAGGGCCAATCCCCAGAATTTAAGGACGATCTATGATTTATTTTAACTCCGGATATTTCTTTCTGTCCATTAAGAATAGAAGGCATTGTTAAAGGGATTGGAGAAAAAAAGAGGTCTCAGTGGACGGTCTCTGGAACCTCGGGAGAGTATAAAAATTCTTTCGAGGTGAATGCAGAGAAGCAGAACAGGGCAAGGGACACCATTCCCCATGCAAGACCGATAACGACACCGAAATCAAGAATGCCCCGCCACGGTTGGGGAAGGAGGCGGACCAGGAGGACCAGGATAATGATGCCGAGGGTCAGGGAAATGGAAGTTATTTTTCTCCTCTTTGTCGCGTGGAAATAGCCCATACAAAAGAATGGCGCGAAAAACACATGAGCCGGAACCGGTCGATCCAGGAGATATTTTGCCCGGGCAGCAACGCGGGGTGAAAATCGCTGCTGGAATCCCCGGTAACCCTCAGCATATGCCATGAAGAGGGTTATTGCTGTCAGGGCCAGCCAGTGATACCAGGAGAAAGGAAAGGAGAGAGCATCGAGAGCGAGCTTGGAAAGACGGTAGACAGCGCTGCTGAGGAGAGTCATTACTCCCAGAATGCCCCAGACAGCTCCTACGGTCCCCATGAACTTCTGCATTGCAGGCGCCATTGCTACCGAAAGTATACTATTTTCAGTGCGGCGTTTCACATTGCAGGATCCTCAGAGGAGACTCGCCAATTCCTTCGCATTGGCCGGCGCATAGCCGAAAGCATCGTTATTGAAATAGATATAGACATCTTTTCCCTGCTTCACAAATTGTTTAATGCGCTGTGCATCTTTTTTCAGCTCAGCCCTCGAATAGCAAGCGTCATGGCCTCCCGCGCCGTGCCTTCTGATATAGACAAAATCCGAAGTAACCGGAAGATTCTCAAGAAACGCCGGCCAGTCAGCCATGCAGAGACTGATGTTCTGCTTTCCGCACAGATCGATGACCTCCTCTGATATCCAGGTTTCATTCCTGAATTCGAGGGTATTCCTGACAGGATATTTCCTGAGCAGTTTGATGAACTTTTTCAGGCGTTCAATATCTGCTCTGAATGCAGGAGGGAACTGCCAGAGGACGATCTCCAGCTTATCCTTGAGATGAAGTGCGCCGGCGAAAAAGAGTCTGAGAGAATCATTCGGTTCAATGAGACGCTTGATGTGCGTGATAAACCTGCTCCCTTTCAAGGCGAATATAAAATTATCCGGAGTTTCTGAATACCACTTCTCAAACGTAGACTGGCGGGGGAGACGATAAAAGGTTACATTCAGTTCCACCGAAGAGAATACCGCGCAATAGTTGGAGAGCCATTGCTTCTGTGGCAAGCCCTCGGGATAAAAGGTCCCCTTCCAGTGAGGATAGTTGAATCCACTGCAGCCGATTCTCACCTGAGCCATACTCTATTGTATCACCATATGTTTGTATTGACATTTCCTTGAGACATGGTACCATGTGGTTAGGAGGAGGGAAACCGAGATGAACGAGGGAACCATTCGCATACGGAGATGTCTCATTCTAATTTTTAGTGTGTTCAGTCTTCTGCCAACCGAGGGAAAGGGGGAAGGAACAATGGCTGACCTGAAAATATCGAGTCCGGCATTTCAGCACAACGGGAATATCGCGGCGAAATATACCTGTGAAGGAAGCGACATCAATCCAGCGCTGATGATCGAAAATGTCCCTGAGAAAGCACAATCGCTTGTACTCATTGTCGATGACCCTGATGCGCCCATGGGCACATGGGTTCACTGGGTCGTCTGGAACATTGATTCGAAGATAAAAGAAATCAGAGAGAATTCAATTCCGAGTGGCGCATCACAGGGACTGAATGACTTCAGGAAACTTGATTACGGCGGCCCCTGCCCACCCTCAGGCACCCACCGGTATTTCTTTAAGCTCTATGCCCTCGATAGCCTGCTGAACCTTCCGGCGAAGGCAAGAAAGGCTGATGTCGAGAAAGCAATGAAAGGTCATGTCCTCGCTGAAGCGCAGATTATCGGGTTGTATAGCAGGAGATAAGCATTGAACATTGGCGCTTCCTCGGCCGCATGAGATCAGCGATCGCAGTGACGGCGAGGAATAGGGAACTTACAAGGGAGGTATTAATTGACGAGGGACTGCACCGTACTCAAGAGCTCGTTTGATGAAAATGGCTTTGAGACGAGGGAGAGACCATCCTCGATAATCCCGTCTCTTCGGATAATATCATATGTATACCCGCTGATAAAGAGTACCTTTATGCCCGGGTTCATTTTCCGTATCTCGGCGTACGTTTCCTTTCCGTTTTTTTTCGGCATCACCACGTCAAGGACAAGGAGCACAATGCGGTCCCTGTGGGTCATAAACTTCTGCACCGCGTCCTCCCCGTCCTCTGCTTCTATGACCAGGTAGCCGGACATCTCGAGAATAGTCCTCGTAAGACTTCTCACAGTCGGATCATCGTCTGCCAGGAGGACTGTTTTCCCGTCTGTTCTGAAGGAAACCTTTTCTTGCATATCTCAGCATATCGCAGGAGCGCTCTTCATATCAAATAGTTAATCATGATGACTGTCAGGGAATCCATAGAAAGAATCAATACAACAATGAATACGAATGGTTTTGATAGAAGGACGGGCCGCTCCTGAGGATGTCTATTTTCTTGCGACTCCTGTTCTTCGGGCGGCATCGGCGACCCGTGCTGCAACTTCGGTCACCACTCTCCGGTCGAAGATGCTCGGAACGATATAGTCATCGCTGAGTTCCTTCTCATCCACAAGCGATGCAATGGCCACGGCTGCAGCGAGTTTCATCTCGTCATTAATACTCCTTGCCCGGGAATCGAGGAGCCCGCGGAAGAGCCCGGGGAAACAGAGCACGTTGTTGATCTGATTTGGATAATCAGACCTTCCTGTTGCGAGTATCCTGGCATGAGGGAATGCCTCTTCCGGCGCGATCTCGGGGACCGGATTGGCAAGGGCAAAGACGATGGGGTCGGAAGCCATCCTCTTGATGGCATGAGCGGTTATGAGATTGGGCGAAGAAACGCCGATGAAAACATCGGCTCCTCTCATTGCATCATAGAGATTTCCCTTCATCATGAGGCGGTTTGTATGGGCGGCGATCCATTCCTTTCGAGGGGCCATGTTCTCCCGGCGGCCTTGGTAGATGGTTCCTGCCCGGTCGCAGACAATGATATCCTGCACCCCGGCTTGGATCAGCATTTTGCAGCAGGCTGTACCGGCGGCTCCTGCTCCTGAAATTACGATGCGTACCCCCTCCAGGGGTTTCCCGACCACTCTGGCAGCATTCATGAGTGCGGCAAGAACAATCGCTGCTGTGCCGTGCTGGTCATCGTGAAAAACAGGGATATCGAGTATTTCCTGGAGTTTCTCTTCAATCTCAAAACACCGCGGCGCCGAAATATCTTCAAGGTTAATAGCGCCGAATGCCGGTGAAAGATAGTGTATGGTTTTGATGATCTCGTCCGCGTCCCGTGTCGAAAGGGCAAGGGGGAAGGCATCAATTCCGGCAAATTCCTTAAAGAGCATCGATTTCCCCTCCATCACCGGCATGGCTGCCTCAGGCCCGATATCGCCGAGGCCGAGCACGGCGCTCCCGTCAGTGACAACGGCAACAGAATTTCTCTTGATGGTGAACCGGTACGTCTTGTCTTTGTCCTGATTGATCGCCATGCAGACACGGGCAACGCCCGGCGTATAAACCATGGAGAGGTCATTGCGGTTTCGCACCGGGACCTTGCTGTGGATTTCAATTTTTCCGCCGTGGTGAAGCTGGAAGGTCTTGTCGGAAACATGGACGAGCTTAACCTCTTCCAGGGACTTGACGGATTCGATAATTTCCTTCTCGTGAGCCTCATCCCGTGCATTGACGGTGATGTCCCGCACCATGACGCCTTTCACCACGCGGACGAGGTCAACAGCGTCGATCTCTCCTCCGGCATTGCCGATTGCTAAAGCGATCCTGTTGAATATCCCGGGAATGTTCGGCATTTCGATCCGCAGGGTGATGCTGTACCCGGGGCTTGGCGATGTTCTCATATGATCATTATATTCCAAAAAACAGGAAACCTTCTTGTCCCTGCGGTATACTCAGGGTGTGTATGGGAGACAACCATGCTCTACAAAATCCTTGCAGATAGCGTTGTCCTTCTCCATTTGCTCTGGATACTCTTCCTGATATTCGGAGCATTCATAGGGGTCCGGAACAGGGTGATAAGGATCATTCACATCACTGGGCTCTTTCTTGCAGTCGCTCTTACGGTTCTTGGCTGGTACTGCCCGCTCACGTATCTTGAGGTATGGCTGAGGGCGAAACACGACCCGCGGCTCGCCTATGCAGGCTCATTTATTATTCACTATGTGGAACGGCTGGTTTACCTTGAGATTTCTCCAGCGACCATCCTCATTCTATCTCTTTTGATTCTGGTAATGAATGGACTTGTTTATTTCAGGAAATCATCGGCAGGCCCCTCTTGACACGTGTGGTAAGATAAGAAAAAGGAGCATATCCATGAAAGACACATTGAACGATAGCGTTGATAGGAAACCGGACGTTCAAGAGAGGGCAATGGAAACAGCCCCTCCTGCTTCATGTGATGATGAGTCGCTGGACGCATATTCCGGTGCTGTTGTTTGTGCATCGGAAAAAATCAGCCCCTCTGTGGTCAATATCGAAGTCACGCAGGCAGCGAAACAGGGCCGGAGAAATGATATGCGGGCAGGAGGGTCCGGATTTGTTTTCACCCCAGACGGCTTTATTCTCACCAACAGTCACGTTATCCATGGGGCCTCAGGCATGGGCGTAACGCTGCCGGACGGGAGAAAGTACCAGGCTCTTCTGGTGGGAGACGATCCGGACACTGATCTTGCAGTGATCCGGATTCAGGCGCCTGATCTGGCGGCAGCGAGCCTCGGCGATTCGAATGCGATTCGGGTAGGTCAGCTAGTCATTGCGGTCGGGAACCCCTACGGGTTCCAGTATAGCGTGACCGCGGGGGTGGTGAGCGCTCTTGGACGGTCGCTGAGGGCAAAGTCAGGAAGGCTCATCGACAACGTTATCCAGACCGATGCTGCCCTCAACCCGGGGAATTCGGGGGGGCCGCTCGTCAATGCCCGGGGTGAAGTGATCGGTGTGAACACGGCGATCATCATGCCGGCACAGGGAATTTGCTTCGCCATCGGAATCAATACTGCGAAATTTGTTGCGGCGAGACTCATTAAAGATGGCAGGGTGAGACGGAGTTACATCGGGGTTGCCGGACAGGATGTGCCGATCGATCGCCGCCTTGTGCTCTATTATAATTTGTCCGTTCGGAGCGGTGTTCTGGTTGCAACGGTTGAGGGGGGAAGCCCGGCGATGAAGGCAGGGCTGCTTATGGGGGACATCATAATCGGTTTTGACAGAGGCCCTGTCGAGAGCATTGATGACCTGCACAAGCTCCTCACCTATGAGAGGATCGGAAAGAGGTTTCCGGTCACCCTTCTCAGACGGACATCGAGACTCACTCTCGATATTGTTCCGGATGAGCACCCCGCGCGGTCATTGAACTAGCATATCGATCCCTCACGATTCTGATGCCTTCCAGGCGAGCACTTTTGAGACGGGATGAGGGGATTCCCTAGCAATCTCTTTACAGTTCAGAAAAAGGAGAGTATTTCATGAATGATAGGGCAGGGTCGTCAGGTATGAAGGACCGGCCATCTTGATTTTTCTTGCCGGGATGGATAACATGGAACACCATGCAGAAGAAAGCCGTCCGCAGGGGAAAGCGCTCGGGGAAACAAACAATCTCTCCTGAAACGAAGCGTATCACCCAAGCCAAAAAGATCAGACTCCTCATCCTCGATGTTGATGGAGTTTTGACCAGCGGGGGCATTATCCTCGATAATCACGGGAATGAATTGAAGAAGTTCCATGTGAGGGATGGACATGGGATCAAGCTCATTCAGAGGGCTGGCATCGAGGTGGCCATTATTACGGGAAGGGATTCCCAGGTTGTTGAGCACCGGGCCCGGGAGCTCGGAATCAAGCATGTGTTCCAAAAATGTTTCAACAAGCTGACGGCATTCGAGGAATTGAAAACACGGCTGTCGCTGACAGATGAAGAGATCGCCTATGTGGGAGACGATGTCGTTGATATCCCGGTCATGAGGAGGGTCGGTTTCGCTGTTGCCGTTGCCGATGCACATGAGAGCATTTTCCCTTTCGCCCATTATGTCACGTCCGGGGAGGGAGGGGAATGCGCCGTCAGGGAGGTATGCGAGCATATCTTAAAGGCCAAGGGCCTCTGGGAAGGAATCATGCATGGCTATCTGGAGATTTAATCTTCCCACAGGGCTCACCCTCAGCAGGATTGTCGTTATTCCCTTTTTTATTTTTGTTACGCCGACTCATCCCCTTCTCGGTGCGCTTCTTTTCCTGATCGCCGCTCTGACGGATTTTCTCGATGGGTATCTGGCTCGCCTCTCCGGCCAGATTACCACCTTCGGCATCATCATGGATCCCATTGCAGACAAATTCCTCGTCATTTCAGCTCTCATACTCCTCGTGGATACCGGATCACTCCCTGCCTGGATTGCCATTATTGTCATTGTCCGGGAATTCTCGATCACCGCGCTCAGGGTTGTTGCACTCTCCCGCAACATTGTCATCAAGGCCGAAATGGGAGGAAAGGTGAAGACCTTGACGCAGATGGCTGCGATCCTCTGTCTTATCGTGAAGGATTCCTTGGCGTTCGTGGACCTCACCCATGCGGGGATGGTCCTTATTGTCCTGTCCCTCATTCTTGCGATTGCCTCCGCTCTCCAGTACACGGTCAATTTCTGGAGAAACATATGATCGTCACGTTCCTCGTTCTGGCTGCATTCCTCCTCGGTTCCGTACCAGTGGGCTTGGTTATCGCGAAGCTCAAGGGAGTGGACATCAGGAAAACAGGCAGCGGCAATATCGGCGCAACGAACGTTCTCAGGAGTATCGGGAAAAAGGAAGCTGGAGCGACCCTCCTGGGAGATATAGCAAAAGGGGCGATCCCGGTGCTTCTTGCACAGAGCATATTCGGGAGTGACCTGAGAACCGGGGTTGTCGGGTTGGCGGCTGTTGCAGGGCATGTATTCTCGGTATTTCTCAGGTTCAGAGGCGCCAAAGGGGTGGCGACCTCCCTGGGGGTCCTTGCCGTCTATGCTCCCCGCGCGGGGCTCATCACCATTGCTCTCTGGCTCGTTACCTTTGCCATTTCGCGGATTTCATCACTCAGCGCAATCGTGGCATTCCTGCTGCTGCCGTTCACGACATGGCTCGTGGAGTCTGAACAGGAAAAAGCCATAGTAACACTTCTCATCGCGGCATTGATTATAATCCGCCATAAAGATAATATAAAAAGATTGGTGAAAGGTGAAGAATCAAGGGTGCGGGAGAGGTCATGAAAAGAATACTCCTACTCATTCTCCTTTTTTTTGTCATGTCCTTCTCGCTGGGCGCCCAGGACCCATACGAGGAGAGGCTCAATAAGGGCCTGAGGAATGCGGATGCCGTCTCCTACTAC